>NZ_JAMOKT010000002.1:0-234393 GCF_023656795.1 Parabacteroides caeci | reverse complement strand
TCGTCTGTTCGGACAAGTAACGTTTAGTTATCTCTAATTTTAATTCATGGCTGTAACGGATACAACCTACATGTTTCGATTCTGACATAAGTTTACTTTGGTATTTTGTCAACTTATTTCAGGACAGGACAAGGACAGGACAACGGCAGCTAATCAATGGTTGATAACCATCAACCGATTGGCCGACAATCATCAACCGTTTGGTTCATAATTATCAACCATACGGCTGATAATTATCGGCCGCTGAAATGTAACGCTTGTCTCAAAGAAGAGAATGGAGTAACTGGTTGGTAATGAAGTAATAACTTTGACAAGCGAAGATAAGGATAAAACTGCTGTGTTGCAAGAAAATTTTGCTTTCTTCAAAACCATTGCGGGTTTATTTTAACCGATGAAAGGGAAACCTTGAAATTCCGCGAAAGAAATTGTTTATATCCACATATTAATGTAATATAAATCTTATATTTGCCACATAACGAGAATCGTTGATCTAAATGCTCTGAATATGAAACCGTTTAAGCAAGTTTACCTTATTATTATTGTGATTGGCCTTTTGTCTTGTCATTCAGGGCAACTCGATAAAGTATTACAGCAGGCAGATTCTCTGATGGAGAATGAACCGGATCGTGGATTGGCACTTTTATCGTCTTTTCCTCATCCGGAAACATTGAACCAGGCGGACTTTGCCGCTTATCAGTTGATGTATACGAAGGCGAAGGATAAATGTTATATGGATTTATCCTGTGATACCACCCTTATTTTAAAATCATTGGTATACTACAAGGAACAAGGCAATGCTTCTCAAAAAGGCTGGTTGAATTATTATGCAGGCCGTGTTTATGAAGGGGCCGGAAAGCTATTTGAATCCGGATTGTATTTCCTGAAAGCGGCGGAATATGCAGGAGAGATACCTGACCCTCTTTTGGGGATGATGGCGAATTATTATTTAGGAGAGTTACACGATAAGCAGTATGCTTTTGATAAATCGCTGGAGGCTTATAAAACATCGTATGCTATTTACGGTCAAATTTCCGGAGAGAAGTATACAGGTACATTACTACATTCGATAGGCTCTGAATATGGGATAAACGGCAATCGGGACAGTGCTTATTTTTATTTAGAGAAGGCATTAGATATTGCCCGCGAACAGAAAGATACGATAGAAATGGCTGCTATATATAATGATATAGGGCTTTATTTGAGAGAAGATAGTATGTTTTCTAAAGCAAAATATTATCTGCAACAGTCTTTATCTTTAGAGAGTGATAGCAATTGGATGGTACATCAAAAGACAACTTTAGCTGAAATTTATGCAAATTTGAGAGAATCTGATTCAGCTCTTTTTTTATTAAATGGAGTGAAATATGCTGTTGAAGCATCGAATGATATAGGATTGCAGGCTATTTATTATTCAGCTTTAGCTGAAACAGAAGCTGTAAATAAAAATTATGAAGCAGCATTTCTGAATCAGAAGCGATATGTAACTTGTGTCGATTCTGTTTATCAATTTCAGCGTAAAAGTTCATTGGCTGAAACGGAGCGAGTTTATAATTATATAAGGTATCAGGAAGAGAATGAAAAATTACATCTGATACAATATTATGCAGTTGTGACAATTATTGGAATTGGTTCGTTGGGATTGATCATTTTGTGTATTGTAATTGTCTGGAAAAAATGGAAAAAGAAACAGGATTTGTTGAATGCGGAAGATACGGTAGATACTTTACGGAAGATGGAAAAAGAAAAGCATAGTAGTGGTCATGCGGATAAGCAAGTCATATCATCCCGTTGTTCAGCCGAAGAAAAGGATAAGATGGTAAAAAAAGCATTGCTCATGCAGTTAAATATAACGAAGGTTTTGTCCCAACTCAATGAGAAATCAGACAAAGATCAAACCTTTCTTGAAAAATTTAATACTTTGTTTTATGGAGAGCAACGTACAAATGATGTGAATTGGAAAGATTTTTATGTGTCAATCAATATACTGTATGATGGCTTTGCTGAAAAGGTACAGGCTGCTTATACTGATATTTTGAATGAGCGGGAAATACAGCTTTGTTGTTTGTTGAAAGTTAATATGGATACTACTGAAATAGCCTGTGTAATGAAACAACAAATTAATACGGTCCGTGCCCGAAAGACCAGTATACGAAAAAAACTGCAGGCTCCTGATGCCGCTGATATTGTAGCTTTCATTGAAGGAGAAGTTGAGAAATAAGAGGTGAATTCGTTAATATATCGACCTGCATTTGCCAAATATTAATCATTGGAGGGGGAATATTGATTTTTCTTAAAATAGTTTCTTGTATAGTGCTGATTTTTAGTTGATTGTGGAATTAACATATTGGTTAAATATATGTTAATAGAGGGGTTATATTCATGTGTATTTTATTAATTTTACGGTGTCACTTTAAACGAAAATAGTTATGAAAACAAGAATGATTAGTATCATGCTAACCCTTGCAATGATTTGCAGCACGACTTTTTTCGTGAAAGCAGATGCGGTAAAACTTCAGAATGCAAAGAAAAATTCTGGTGGAGTATGTTCCATCCGTTTGGATCCCCCTCATCTCATGGTTAATTTGAACAATAATGTAATCCATGTTGATTTTCTCTTTTTACTGCGAGAAGTCAATGTGTCTGTAGTCAGTTCAGACGGTCGACAGGTCTATCAACAAGTCGTTTCTTTACAGACGACTTCAGTGGATATTGACTTAAGCGGAGAAGAGGCGGGAGTATACACGGTTTATTTTACTGATGCGACTGGTGTTTGTTTGTATGGTGAATTTGTTATATTATAAATTTTTTATTTATGAAAAATATTTATTATCTTTTCTTTTTGTGTCTATCATTAGTCTCTTGTGCAGAAGATGATAAAGAGTCGTTCAACCTAATCTTGAATCAAACATCTTGGTCAGGAGAGTTAACACTAAGTAATCCAGAGGAGATAGTATATAATATAAACATAGTTTTTGAAACAGAAAATTCAGGAGAATATTATATAGATAAGTTTATTCCGGAGCTTCCATTTTCCTATAAAACAACATTAAAATATAAAATTGATTCTGAAATAATACTTATTGAAGGTGGATATAATAATATTTTAACAGGTTATTGGTGGGTTGTTAGTAATGATGGAAAAAAATTAATATTGAAAAGGAATATAAATAGTGAGCAGGATTGTGATACTTTGAATCTAATTAAATTGATATAGTTATGAAAAGAACAATTATTTTTTCCATTTTAGGGGCTTTAGCTTTTTCTTGTACAATAGAGGATGGGATAGATAAAGGTTATTCTCTTAAATCAGAAAGTGTTACTACTTATGAAGAAGTAGTTTTGAAAGAAAGAGATCCTAAATTCCCTTTAGAATTTCCTTTGCGTAATAAAACAAAAGGTACTGTAATGCCATTTGCTACGTCCTCCAATGAGGACTTCTTAGGTTGTACATATAAGTTACAACATTTTCCATTGGGAACTGCTCAGAACGTAGGAATTCCTATTGTTAATATAAAAAAATTGAAAGAAGAGTATGATGATTTTTATGTTAAAGAAAGAAACCTTGGAATTCAAACATCAGACGTCTTTTCTTATGCGAATTTTGATAGATATTCGCATAAATCAAAGGATTCTGAAAAAGTAACTCATGGTGTAAGCCTAAATTTGAAATTATTTTCTATTGGAAATAAAGGTACTATCGAAAATATATATGGAAAAGATGTTGCTAATGAAACAAATAGAGTATATGGTGAATTCAATGCAGAGGTTCTCGGTAAAAAGTATATTTTAGAAACAAGTTCTAATGCTTTGAATATGATAAAATTGGGATATTTGAATCCTTCATTTAGAAATGAATTGTATTCAATAACTATGGCAGAATTTGTAAAAGAGTATGGTGCTTTAGTTTTAAAAGATTTTTATACAGGGGGACGAGTTTCGGCTATATATTCTGGGATATATAGCTCATCTGATTTGGTAGAAACTAAGGAGAAAAATATTGAGAATGATATAAATGCTTCATATGGACCTAAAAAAGATGTAAGTGGTAGTGCGAATTTAGGAATAGGCCTTCATTATTATGATGAGACTAAAATGTCTAATAAAATAACAAATATGACTTTATCGGTCAAAGCAATAGGAGGAAATTTATCTTTTCCAACTTTTTCTTCTCCTCAGGGTTTGACACAGGTTAATATCGATTTAAGTAGTTGGATGTCTTCTATGGCTTCAGCTGATTCATATAGAATGATAGATATAGAGTCTGAAGGTCTAATGCCATTATCTAAATTTGTATTGGAAAAAAATATAGAACAACATATTCGTGATTATCTTTATGGACTATCTATTGAACAGCCAATGGAAGTACAAGAACCTTATATTGAGGTATTACGTAGGGATATACAAGGTAATACATTGTTAATAACTTCGTTGGTGACCAAAAATGAGGACAGAGCATTGATTGATCTTAAGAATATAACTCGTGTTTCAGAATCAAAAAAGCAGGAATATATACGACAGGTCGCAAATGAAAAAAGTAAGGTTTATGGTTTGAAGATTGTTAATAAATCTTTTGCAAATGATACAATTCCAATACCTCCTAATAATTGTTTTCAACTAGGATTTTTTAATGAAAATTTATTGCGTAAATATATTGATAATGAAAATAATACATTGTATTTACTGTATAATGGATCTAAATTGAAAGATTCAAATACATTAATATTTAAAAGAGATTATATCAAGGAAATGTTAACGCTGAGAACTCCTCTTTTTGAAGATGAGAATGGTGTTATAATATCAATCCCTGATGAAAGTAAATGTGGTTTATCAATATATAACTATGACAGGTCTCTTAATTTGTATGGGCTAAAAGATTTTGTTGATAAATTGCCAACAGCAAATATAAATAAAGAAGATTTATTAGGTTATGAGATAATATCTTTATAATTGGCTATAAATTTATATCAAGAGGCAGATAATCAGCCTCTTGATTCGCTTTACCATGATGATAGAATGTATATGCCGAAAAATATTGGTTTACGCATGATAATGTATCCGAAAATACATTACTTTTACTCCATAGCCATACGCGAAGAAAAGAAGAGGTGATTTTTACTTATGAGGATAGTTCTCAAGTTTGGTGGTGAGAGTCTGTAATTTGTTAATCTTAATAGATAAAGTTGTGAAAATGAAATTTTTATTTGCATTATTGTTTTTGTCTGCGACGATCTTGTTAAACGCTCAGGAAGCGAAGTATGGGATTAAGTCAGCTATTATTAAAAAGGATGTGGTTGCCATGGGGCAGAAAGTTGAATGTACATGGTATATGGATGATTATGGGAAGAAAGAATCTACGGAACTCACTATGAAGACAGGTGGAGTAGCTGGTGTGGAAAAACATATACGAACCATTGCGGATGGGAGTTCAGCGATCAATATAGATCTGGATATGAAAACGGCCATGAAAATGAAATTACCCGAAAAACCGATCAATTATTTGCAGTTAACTCCTGAAATCGTGGAGAAATATAAGATCAAAGAAACAGGCGAAGAAGATATTGCCGGAAAACCTTGTAAAAAGTATGGTTTGGAAATCACGCAGATGGGGCAGACAGTTCAGATGTCTGTCTGGGTTTGGAAGGGACTTGTGCTTAAATCCGAAACCTCTTCTAACGGAATGGTCGTTATGGTTGAAACAGCGAAAACGATAGACGAGACTTCCGCTGTGGCGACTGATAAATTTACTATACCGGATGGTATAAAACTGCCTGAATAGGTATTTTATCCGAATGTAGTGATTGGGGTAGTCAACCTCATGATACTTTCTGCTTTCATGAATTATCGGAAATATCATTTTTTTGACCATTGACAAAGCAAAAGTCTCATATCTTCTGTGTTCCGGTTTGAATTTGGAAGAAATAACGTTTGTCAATGTGAATTCTGGTCTAAATCCTTATCTTTGTCTGAATGTTTAATCCGGTTGAGTTATGGAAAGAAATTATCCGATAGGAGTACAGAGTTTTGAGAAGATACGGAAGGACAATTATGTATATATAGATAAAACCCGGTATGTTTACAGGTTGGCGAAAACCGGTTCATATTATTTTCTGAGCCGTCCGCGACGTTTTGGAAAAAGTCTATTGATTTCTACCTTTCAGGCCTATTTCGCCGGGAAAAAAGAACTTTTTGAGGGGTTAGATATCGAACAATTGGAGAAAGACTGGACGACTTATCCTGTGCTTCATCTCGATCTGAATGCACGAAATTACAAAGATGAAAATTCCCTGCTGGAAGAATTGAACAAACATTTGGAAATATGGGAGCGTGAATATGGAAGCCATTATGGCGATCGTGCTCCGGAAGAGCGTTTTTTTCATGTCATTCGTTTAGCATATGAGAAAACGGGGCAACGGGTAGTTATTTTGGTGGACGAATACGATAAACCGATGTTGCAGGCTATCGAAGATGACAGGTTACAACAGGTGTACCGAAACCAATTGAAGCCTTTCTACGGTGTGATGAAGAGCATGGATAGTTATATCAAATTCGCTTTCTTGACAGGGGTGACCAAATTTGGGAAAATAAGTGTTTTCAGTGATTTGAATAACTTGAACGACATTTCAATGAACCCTGATTTCGCCGCTATTTGTGGTCTGACTGAAAAGGAGATACATCATTATTTTGATTTGGATATCCATACATTGGCAACCAAAGAGGATCTGACTTATGATGAAACTGTTGAATTGTTAAGGGAAAATTATGACGGTTATCATTTTACCGAAAATTCGGAGGGTATCTATAATCCTTTCAGCTTACTGAATACGTTTTATGCCATGCGTCCCGATAGTTATTGGTTTGCAACGGGAACACCAAGTTTTCTGGTGTACCTTTTGCAAAGATCCCGTTATGATTTATGGGAATTGGAAGAGGTGGAAACAGATTCCGATGTGTTGGATAGTATTGATTCCTTTTCGAAAAATCCGATACCGGTAATTTATCAAAGTGGATATCTGACCATCAAAGGATATGATAAGCGCTTCAAATTATATACGTTGGGTTTCCCGAATTTGGAGGTCAAAGAAGGCTTTTTTAAATACCTGTTGCCTTATTATGCCGATGTAAAGGAAACGGATACGACTTTCAATATCCGTAAATTTGTAGGTGAAGTGGAAACTGGCGATTACGACTCTTTCTTTTCCAGGCTTCAAACCTTTTTCTGTAACATTCCTTACGACTTGGTCGGCGATTTGGAGAAACATTACCAAAATGTACTTTATATTATAAGTTGCTTGATGGGATTTTATGTTGATGCTGAATATCACACCAATCGTGGAAGGGCGGATCTAATCCTGAAAACTCCGGCTTACATTTATATAATGGAGTTCAAATTGAACGGAACATTAGAAGAAGCGATTCGCCAGATCGAAGAGAAAGGTTATGCCGAGCCGTTTGCTCACGATCCCCGCAAATTGGTTAAGCTAGCTATAAATTTCAGTTCTAAAACAAGGAATATCGAAGGATGGAAGGTGGTCTGAGTATAACTTTAAAGATTGTCTACCACGGAAATTTATCCAGCATTCTTCCTTTCTCCTTTTATTTATTGTACTTTTGCAAGTTCTAAATAAGCAAAAAGAAAACAATGCATTACTTCTCACATATTTTACCTAATGGTCTTCGTATGGTACATTTGCCGATGGAATCGCCGGTTTCGTACTGTGGATTTGCTGTAAATGCCGGAACCCGGGATGAAGAATCGAACGAATTTGGCCTGGCTCATTTTGTGGAGCATATGATGTTTAAGGGTACCGAAAAGCGAAAAGCCTGGCATATCCTGAACCGGATGGAGAATGTAGGCGGAGAACTGAATGCTTATACGACCAAGGAAGAGACATTTGTGTATTCTATCTTTATGGAAGAACATTATCAGCGTGCTTTCGAATTGCTGACGGACCTGATCTTCCATTCACAGTTTCCGCAACAGGAAATAGAGAAAGAAGTGGATGTGATCCTGGATGAGATCAATTCGTATGAGGACAGCCCTTCGGAACTGATCTTCGATGAATTCGAGAATTTGCTTTATGACGGACATGCGCTGGGACATAATATATTGGGAGATGAGGCTTCTCTTCTGACTTTTAATTCTGAATCGGGCCGTTCGTTTATGCGTCGTTTCTATGCGCCGGAGAATATGGTATTCTTTTCAATGGGGCGCGTGGATTTCAAGAAGATCGTTAAACTGGCGGAAAGTCTGCTGTCGGATATCGCTTTCCCGATTGCTTCCCGCAACCGGGTGGCACCTGCCGGAATCCTTCCGTGTGTGAAGAAAGTGCATAAGGATACACACCAGGCACATGTACTGATCGGTAGTCGTGCTTATAGTATGCATGATGAAAAACGGATACCGTTGTTCCTGCTTAATAATATGCTGGGTGGCCCGGGCATGAACAACCGTCTGAATGTTTCACTCCGTGAGAAGCATGGATTGGTTTATAATGTGGAATCGAATGTTACTTCTTATACTGATACCGGCCTGGCAAGCATCTACTTTGGTACGGATCCGAAGAATATGGAGAAAGCCCTGAAACTGGTCCATAAAGAGTTAGGTAAGATACGTGACATCAAGTTGTCTGCTACGCAACTGGCAGCTGCCAAAAAGCAGGTTATCGGCCAGTTAGGTGTTTCGGGAGATAATAAAGAAGGACTTTTCCTCGGTTTGGGAAAGAGTTTCCTCCACTATAACCGGTATGATACCCTTCCGGAAGTTTTCAGCAAGGTCGAAAGCCTGACTGCCGAAGAGATACAGGAGGTGGCAAATGAGGTGTTCGCGCCGGAGCGGTTGTTTAGTCTGATCTATCAGTAAGAAGTTCAGAAAGTCAGTTCTAGCCTATGGAACAACTTTTCAGTTTATTTTATCATACATTTTGTATCATACAAAATGTATGATGCTTTTTACCAACATTCTGCCTTGTCCTTAAGTTCAGGGATGCTGTTTTTGGTGAATACGGGGCTTGCTATTCCTTTTCGTTTCTGGGTGATGTAATCATTGAGTAAGAGGAATGCCTGACGACCGAGCAGGGAGATGGCAATCAGGTTGCAGATCGTCATCAGTCCCATTGTTATATCGGCCAGGCTCCAGGCCAGGTCGAGGCTTGCCAAAGCACCGAACATCACCATTCCACCGACTAACAGGCGGTAGGTGAACAACACGCTTTTCTTTTGAGTGACGAATCGTATATTGGCTTCTCCGTAATAATAGTTACCGATTATACTGCTGAATGCGAACAGCAAAATGGCTACAGCGACGAAGATACTGCCGATACTTCCAACTTCATTGGTCAGTGCATGTTGCGTCAGTTGTACGCCGTTCACGCTTCCGTCGAGCGGGGCACCGCTGAAAAGGATGATGAAGGCCGTACAGGTGCAGATGATCAACGTGTCGGTGAAAACACCTAATGTCTGGATAAGACCTTGCTTTACGGGGTGCGATACATCGGCTGTTGCCGCTACGTTTGGAGCCGAACCCATACCTGCCTCATTACTGAACAGGCCCCGTTTGATTCCCTGCATCAAAGCGGCTCCGACCGTTCCGCCGATAGCCTGTTCCCATCCGAAAGCATTACCGATGATGAGTTCCAGTACGGCCGGAAGTTTTCCTATATTGAAAAGAACGATGCCTAATGCCAGCGCAACATATCCGAGAGCCATTACAGGAACAATAATACTGCTCACTTTCGCGATCCGTTGAATGCCACCAAAGATAATGAGGATGGTCAGGATGGTTAGTATGCCGCCAATAATCCTGTGGTCGAATCCGAAGGCCCCTTCCCAAGCCGCGCAGATCGTGTTACTTTGTACCGAATTGAAGGCGAAGCCGAAAGTGATAGAAATCAATACAGCAAAAAACACGCCCATCCATCGTAACCCGAGGCCGCGTTCCATGTAATAGGCCGGCCCTCCGATAAAGGAGTCTTTTCCTCTTCTTTTATATAATTGTGCTAATGTCGATTCGACGAAGGCGCTGGAGGCTCCCAATAAAGCAATGATCCACATCCAGAATACGGCTCCCGGACCGCCAACCGCAATTGCCGTAGCTACTCCCGCCAGATTGCCTGTTCCGACACGGCTTGCCAGCGATACGGCAAATGCCTGAAAAGAAGAGATATGTTTTTCACCGTTTTTAGATTTTCCGGTAGAATCTCCAAGCAATTTTATCATTTCTTTTATCATGCGGAATTGTACGAAACGAGTTTTCAGGGTAAACCAGATGGCACAACCCAATAGCATGATAATTAATATATATGACCATAAAACATCGTTAATGGCGCTGATCCAGGTGTTTAATATATCCATGTGTGTTGTTTGTTTTATTCAAAGATACTGTTTTTCTTTAATACTGAAACATAAGATGTTAAACAGGAATAAAAAAAGAAATCTACTTTTTTTCAAAATGGATGTAACCTTTTCCCGGGTTGTTCCGTCTTATGAATAGAAACAAACGAAAGCAGGAGAGGCCACCCTGCGACAGATAAAAAACAATAAACTTATGAGACGAATTATATTCGGTATCATGCTGCTTGGCTGCATGATGCAGGGAGCTTTTGCTCAAAATTTAGGGATAAAAGGTCTGGTGAAGAATGGACGGAATAAGGAGCCGCTTGAATTTGCAAATGTTGTTCTGCAAACGACGGATTCCGTGTTTGTCCTTGGAACAACTACCGATGGAAAGGGCAGTTTTGTATTAGACAAGGTGAAAAGCGGAGATTATCTGCTGGTTATTTCCAGTCTGGGATATGAAACACAGTATGTCTCCCTGAACGGGTTTAATAAGAGTGTGACTTTGGGTGATATTCCGATGGAGGATGCCTCGGTTTCTTTGGATGGCGTTACTGTCAGTGCCTCCAATGCAAGCAGCCGCTCCGACCGGAAGCTGGTGTTCCCTTCTGACCGGCAGGTAAAGGCTTCTACGAACGGGATGGATTTGCTTCAACAGTTGATGTTGCCTAAAATACAAGTAAATCCGATGTCAAGCGAAATTAAAGTGCCGGGAAACGGAGAAGTGCAACTTCGCATTAACGGTGTGAAAGTAGAATTGCAGGAAATAAAGTCATTATTGCCTTCCGATATTATCCGTATAGAATATCATGATAATCCCGGATTGCGCTATGGAAATGCGGAAGTTGTGCTTGATTATATTGTCCGCCGTCCGGAAACGGGAGGAACATTGAGTCTGGATATGAGCCAGGGGGTGAATGCTTTATGGGGTGAACATCGTTTTTCAGGAAAGATCAATCATAAGAAATCGGAATTTGGCGCTTCTTATCGTTTTGGTCCGCGCGATTTCTATGGCATGTCGAGAGATAATGAAGAAATTTTTCATTTGGCGGATGGGACAGAGCTGCATCGAAAAGAGACTGGCGATCCGAGTCATGCCCGTATGTTTATGCATAATGTGAACCTGAATTACAGTATTCAGGATCCTGAAAAATATTTGTTTAATGCTACATTTCGTTATTGGAACAACCACCAGCCAAACTGGGATTACCGGGGAATTCTTTCCAACCTGGAAAATCCGGATGATTATGTAGACATGGTAGACTTAAATAGCGAGGACAATCAGGTTCCGGCACTGGACTTATATTACCAACGTAATCTGAAAAATGATCAGACATTGGTATTCAACGTGGTAGGAACTTACAATCGTACCTCTTCCCATCGTTTTTATCAGGAAAGCCGTGATCAGGAACTACTGACTGATATTAATAATCGCGTTTCCGGTAATAAATATTCTGTAATCGGTGAAGGTATTTATGAAAAGAAACTGGCGAACGGGAATCGTTTGAGTACCGGTCTGCGCCATACACAATCATTTTCCAATAATGAATATCGCAACGGGCATAATTATGATACCCATATGAACCAGGCTGAAAGTTCTCTTTACGGAGAATTCAAAGGAAAGGTTCGGAAACTCGATTATACATTAGGGGTTGGCGTTTCGCGATCCTATTATAAACAGGACGGAACGGACGATTCTTATCAGTATTATACGTTCAATCCGCGGTTCACGTTGCAATATGCTCTGCCTGGTCAGTCATTCGTCCGTCTAAGAGGTTATGTCGGAAATTCGTCTCCTTCTTTAGGAAACCTGAGTGCTATCGAACAGGTGATCGACTCTTTGCAACTGCAACGCGGTAATCCTCAACTGGAGGCTTATATGCGTTACCGTCTGGCTCTTACTTACGAATTTCAGAAAGGCATTTTCTATACCAACTTGGACGGAGCTTATGAATATTTGCCGAATCCTATTATGGATGAGAAATTCCAGGAAGGGGATAAGATCATTCAGACCTGGAATAATCAGAAAAACTGGCAGCGTGTGACCGGTTCTGCCATGTTCCGTGTCGGACCGATTAAAGATATTCTGCAATTTTCGTTTACAGGCGGAGTAAACCATTATATCAGCAACGGCAATACTTACTCTCATACTTATACAAATTGGTATTGTAACTTACAGGCATCGCTTACCTGGAAGAAGTTTATGCTGATGTATCAGTTGGATACGAACTGGAACTGGTTCTGGGGTGAAACGTTGGACGGAGGAGAGAATATTCAGATTCTTATGGCGAAATATAATTTCAAGAACCTTTCTTTAGGCATTGGGGCATTTAATCCTTTCTCCGATAACTGGAAAGTGCAGTCCGAGAATTGGAATCAATATGCTTCCAGCAAAAAAACTTCTTATATCAAGGAAAGTTCTCGTCTTTTTGTTGTTTCGGTATCGTATAATTTCTCTTTCGGACGTACATATAAGGCTGGACAGAAACGTTTGAACAATAGTGACAGTGATTCGGGCGTAATGAGTACGGGTAAATAATATTCTTTGTATCTTTGAAGGAAATTAAAGAGTATAAAGTATGAAAGCAATTGAACCCAATCTGATAAAGGATAACTTTATTGAAATTATCGGGAAGGAGTGGATGCTGGTAAGTGCCGGTGATAAGGATAAGTTTAATATGATGACAGCCAGTTGGGGCGGCGTAGGTTTCCTTTGGAACAAACCGGTGGTGTTTGTCTTCATCCGTCCGGAGCGTTATACCCGTGAATTTGTCGATGAAAAGGGGTGTTTTACGCTCTCTTTCCTGGGGGAAGAACACAAAGCGGCTCATAAGGTCTGTGGTTCCAAATCAGGCCGTGATATGGATAAAGTGGCGGCTACAGGCCTGACTCCTTATTTCACGGAGCTCGGAAATCCCTGTTTTGAAGAGTCACGCCTGACGTTGGAGTGCAAAACGCTTTATGTGACAAAGATGGATAAAAATAGTTTCATCGATCCGGCTTTGTATGAAAAATGGTACAGCGCATTGGCGGGTAATCTGCATAACGTATATGTGGCAGAAATCGTGAATGCCTGGGAAAAGTAATTTTACTTTATTCCCAATTCCCTGAGCATTTGCTCCGTATGAGTCAGAAAATACTTCGTTAACTGGTAATGTTGTGTTTCCTCATACGGAGTAATATGTGCTCCATCCTCATCTATGGAATAGATATCTGCTTCCGGATAAGCCATGATGATGGGAGAATGCGTGGAAATAATCAGTTGGCAGCCTTGTGCTACCAGTTCTTGTATCCGGACCAGTAAAGCCAGCTGGCGTTGAGGTGATAGGGCTGCTTCCGGCTCATCGAGGATGAAAAGGGTATTTCTTCCTGCATAATTCAGAAAGGTACTAAGAAAACTTTCACCATGCGACTGTTCGAGGAGGCGGCGTCCTCCGTAAGCTGCCATAGAATAATCGCGGCCATAGTTTAATATGTCTTTCATCGATTTGGCATCTATTTCGGCAGCATGTTCGAAGAAAGATTCTGCCCGGAAGAAGAAATGGTCGAATGGTTTTCGTTCTTCGATGAGGCGGATGCATTGAGGCAATACGTTTGAATAGGATTTCCAGGCTTCTTTTCCGTCATATAGCATGCCCTGGCTGTCTTCATCCCGTTCTTCGTATTTGAACATGATGCCTTCGAGCAAGGTTGACTTGCCGGCTCCGTTTTCACCGACCAGGAAAGTGACCGGTTTTCGGAAAACAATCGATTCGATGTACCGTACTGCTGCGGCTCTGAACGGATATTTGAGCTCTTCTACCGGGCCTTCCACTTCGGCAGGGTTGAGTAATTGTGCTTGTTTGAGATAAATCATAGCTTTCTTTTTTACAAATGTATATAAACTTCCTGTTTTATTCAAATGATAAATAAGGAGTCAGTCTTTCTTTATCTGTTTCAGTAAATTCTTCCAGTAATTGAAGATTTTCCCAGCCGGATAACTTCCCTTTCTGTTTCCTTAGCTGTTCGATGATGCGGGCTTGCTGATAATTTATATAAGGATGTTTGCATAGTTCTTTAAAAGACATTTTATGGACCTCTAACGGACAGATCAGGGAGATATCTGCCGAAAACCACGATTTCATCGCATTATATCGTTCTTCATCAAGACCGTACACTTCACGAAGTTGTTCAACTGTAAAGAAACCTCCCAGTAGTTCTCTGTATTTAATGATCCGGCGGGCAAAAGTGCTTCCGATCCCGGGAACTTTTTTCAGGATTGTGGTGTCGGCAGTATTTAGTTCGACAACAGTTCCGACAGGGTATTTTTCTGTTTTAGGAAAAGTCCTTCTTTCGGGTGTATTTGGGGTTTCTCCCGAATGAAATTTATTTTTCTCTCGGGAGGAATTGTTTTTTCTCCCGGGTGTTGGGGTTTTTACCTTTTCCGGTTCAGGACTATTTACAGGAATATTTTGAGCCGTTTTTTCCGGTTCAGATAGTCTGTTATTGTTGACAGGTGTGTAATCGGTTTTTTCATCCGTCAGCAGTAAAATGATCCAGGAAGCAGCAATCAGACAAAGTAGAAGAGTCAATGCTCTGCGTTCTCCTCTGGAGAAATAAAGTAAATCACGCCAATTCATAGTTCGGTATTGTTAAAGTTGTTATTACAAAAGAATACAGTTTTGCAAAGTTATAAGTTACCTGCGAATAAGCAAGTAACTCATAGCTTTATTTTTCAAAACAAGGAGGTTATCTTTTTGATCAGTCCCAATTCGTTCAGGAAGATCAGGCCGATGGCAGCCGGTGCGATATATTTGATAAAAAAAGCATACATGTTGAAGAAGTAGAAAGGTATTGAATCTTTGTTGGTTAATTCGGATTTCAAAATCTTTTTATTGACTCGGGTACCGACAAAAATACAGATCAACATGCCGCCCAGCGGTAACATGATTTTGGCGGTCAGGTAATCGAGCGCATCGAAGAAAGTCAATCCGAAAATGGTTACTTCTTTTAAGATGCCGAAAGATAAGGAACTCAGGATACCTAAAATCAATACGCCTGCCGATACGAACCATGCGGCCTTCTTTCGCGAAATATGATACTCCTCATGTACATAAGCCGTTGCCACCTCGTGGAGCGAAATGGTGGAAGTCAGAGCTGCCAGCGCTAATAAGATGAAAAAGACTAACGACCAGACATTCCCGAACGGTAGCTGTTCGAAGACATTCGGCAGCGTGATAAATACAAGTTCGGGACCGGCTGTCGGTGCAATGCCAAAACTGAATACTGCCGGAAAAATCATGATTCCGGCCAGCACGGCGACCATTGTGTCGAGAATTGTAACCTGCAATGCCGTTGTTTGCAGTTTTGTATCTTTACCGAAATAAGAAGAATAGGTGATCAGGCATCCCATTCCGATACTCAGGGAGAAAAAAGCCTGTCCCATCGCGCTCAACACGACGGATGAAGTGATCTTGTCGAAATCCGGCTTGAACAGGAATGCCAGTCCTTCGCCTGCCCCGTCCAATGTGACAGAACGTATGCATAAAGCCACCAGTATGAAAAACAATACCGGCATCATAATCTTCGATGCCCGTTCGATACCTTTTTCAACCCCGGAAATAATAATGAAATGGGTGATAGCGATGAATATGATGGTCCATACGATCGGCCGGACAATGCTTGACGAGAAAGTCTCGAAGCTAACGGTAAAATCGGCAGCCGTTTTGCCTTGGAGCGATCCGGTAAAGGCCTGGTAAATATATTCCAGTGTCCATCCCGATACGACGGAATAGAAACCCAGGATGAGAAATGCGGCCAATACGCCATTATAGCCGATTATACTCCAATGGGTTCCGGGAGCCATCACTTTGAATGCTCCGGCTGCATTTTTACGTGAATGTCTTCCGATAAAGAACTCGGTGATCATCACCGGTAGTCCCAGCAACAGGATGCAAACGATATAGATCAGAAGAAAGGCCGCACCGCCATTGGCTCCGACCATATAAGGAAAACGCCAGATGTTACCTAGCCCCACAGCACATCCTACAGTTGCCAGAATTACACCTATTTTACTACCAAAGGTTACTCTATTGTTGTCTGCCATAATTAAAATTATTGTTTTTTTTACTCTAAAACGACACCGTCTTTTATGTGAATCACGCGGTCGGTGTTGGCAGCCAGTTGTTCATCGTGCGTTACGATCACAAATGTCTGGTGCATCTGGTCACGTAATTCGAAGAAAAGGCTGTGTAATTCTTCTTTGTTTTTTGTATCCAGGCTGCCCGAAGGTTCGTCAGCCAGGATGACGGCGGGGTTATTGATTAATGCACGGGCCACGGCGACGCGTTGTTTCTCGCCACCGGATAATTCAGCCGGTTTATGAGTCATACGGTCCGATAGTTTCATGAAATCAAGTATTTCCTTCGCTCTTCTTTCTGCGTCGGACGCCTTTTCCCTGGCAATCAGTGCCGGGATCATTACGTTTTCCAACGCTGTAAATTCCGGTAGTAGCTGGTGGAACTGAAATACAAAGCCGATATTCTTATTACGGAAGGCAGCCAGTTCTTTTTCGGAAAGTTTGCCTGTTTCTGTTTCGTTAATAAATAACTTACCGTTGTCGGGCGTATCCAATGTCCCGATAATCTGGAGCAACGTCGTTTTTCCGGCACCGCTGGGGCCGACAATAGCTACAACTTCACCTTTATTGATCGTCAGGTCGATGCCCTTCAATACCTGTAAATTCCCGAAACTTTTAGTAATACCCTGCGTTTGTATCATGTTGATTAAATATTTCTTATTACATAGGAAGCCAGATAACAGCCGAAAATAGCCGGCATATACGAAACTGTCCCGGTAGTCGTCCGCTTGCATTGTTCGTTTTCCACTTCCACTACGGCTTCCGGATTGGCGATTTCTGTTGAGAAAACGACCGGAATACCTTTGTTTAGTCCCATTCCCCGAAGCCGTTTGCGCACCGCTTTTGCCAATGCACAGTTGCATGTCTTGGAAATGTCAGCGATTTTCACCTGCGACGGATCGATCTTTGCTCCGGCACCCATGGATGAAACAATGGGGATTTCACGTCTGTAAGCATGATATAGCAGATATGCTTTCGGACTGAGTGAATCGATGGCATCCACGATGAAATCGTACTTTTGGGCAGAAAGAACCTCTTCTGTCCGTTCGTCACGCAGGAATTCATTGAGTATTGTCAGCTTCAATCGCGGGTTGATATCCAGTAAACGCTGCCCTACAACTTCCGCTTTCTGCATCCCTAAGGTAGAGTGTAAAGCCGGCAGTTGGCGGTTAATATTGCTGTCGTTCACCGTATCCGCATCAACAATGGTCATATGTCCTATCCCGGCACGGCATATCTGCTCGGCTGCATAAGCCCCGACGCCTCCAAGTCCTACGACCAACACATGGCAATGTGACAAGTACTCCATCCGTTCGGCCCCCAGTAAAAGTTCCGTCCGTGTGTTCCATTTGTAACTCATTTATATGTTTTTGAGCACAAAAGTAATAAATCAATCAGAAACCGCCTTTTTATTAGTCATCTTTTAACTATTCCTTCATTTCCGGTTTGTGCAGATGAGTAAAAAGCAGTAATATTGTACGCTTAAATTTAAAATATAATGAAGATAAAACGCTATTTAATGCTGGTTGCAGCGTGTACTCTCTTTTTAGGGAAAAGTTTTGCTGCCGATAACGAGAAACCGTTCGTGATACCTGAATTACAGGAATGGAGAGGTGCCCAGGGAATGTTTATTCCTTCTGCCACTTCCCGTATTGTTTATGCGGGTAAAGATCCTGCTGTTGCCCGTGTCGCTAATCAGTTTGCCGAAGATTATGAAACAATGTTCGGGCGTAAGTTGGCTGTTGTGCAGGGAAGAGCCTCTGCCGGTGACTTTGTTTTCTCCATATCCGGAGACAAACAACTGGGTGAAGAAGGATATGCCGTGAAAATAGCTGACCGTGTAACCGTATCGGCTCCCAAAGCTAAAGGTTTATACTGGGCAACCCGTACGCTTCTTCAGATGACGGAGCAAAACAGTGACCTGGCTTTGTCAAAAGGTTCAATGCGCGATTATCCGGATTATGCGATCCGTGGTTTTATGATGGATTGCGGCCGTAAATTTATCCCGATGAACTTCTTGCGCGATTACGTTAAGATGATGGCCTATTATAAGATGAATACGTTACAGGTTCATCTGAATGATAATGCATTCAAGCAATTTTATGAACATGATTGGAACAAGACGTATGCTGCATTCCGTTTGGAAAGTGAATATTTCCCGGGGCTGACGGCACGCGACGGGTATTACACTAAGAAGGAGTTTATTGCATTGCAAGAACTGGCCGACAGCCTTGGTGTTGAGATCATCCCGGAGATAGATGTCCCTGCTCATTCATTGGCATTGACACAGTATCGTCCGGAAATCGGTAGTGAGGAATATGGCATGGACCATCTGGATTTGTTCAAACCGGAAACTTATCAGTTTGTAGACAGCTTGTTCCGTGAATATCTGGAAGGACGGAATCCGGTGTTCAGAGGTAAAAAGGTGCATATCGGGACAGATGAATATTCGAATAAGAAGAAAGAGGTCGTAGAGAAGTTCCGCGAGTTTACTGACCATTATATTCGTTTTGTTGAAAGCTTTGGCAAGCAGGCGTGTGTTTGGGGAGCATTGACGCATGCAAACGGAGATACTCCTGTTAAATCGGAAAACGTATTGATGAGTGCCTGGTATAATGGCTATGCAGATCCGAAGGAGATGGTCAAGCAGGGATATGATTTGATTAGTGTACCTGATGGTTATTTGTATATCGTCCCGGAAGCCGGTTATTATTATAACTATTTGAATACGAAGATGCTTTATAATGAATGGACTCCTGCTCACGTAGGCAAAGAGGTATTCCCTGAAAAGCATAAACAGATCAAGGGCGGAATGTTTGCCGTATGGAACGATCATGCGGGCAACGGTATCAGTACGAAGGATATTCATTACCGTGTATTCCCGGCTATGCAGACATTGGCAGTCAAGATGTGGACGGGCGCGGATTGTAAGGTCCCTTATGAAACTTTCGATGCGAAGCGTATTGCGCTGGGTGAAGGGCCGGGTGTGAATGTAGCCGGACGCATGAAGGGCGAACCGCGTGCGGTGTACAATCAGGATGTTTTGAAACCGAATACAAAGACGGGCTTGAAAGAGATAGGTTATCATTATACTGTTTCATTTGATGTCTGTTCTGCCAAAGAAGAACGCGGGACAGAACTGTTCCGTTCTCCCGATGCCGTATTTTATTTGTCCGACCCGATTAGTGGTAAATTGGGCTTTGCCCGCGATGGTTATCTGAATACTTTTAATTATCAATTCTATCCCGGAGAGGAAGCGGCCATTGCTATCAGTGGAGATGAACAATCGACCCGTTTGTATGTGAATGGGCAGTTGAAAGAGGAGTTGAACAAGCAACAGCGTTTCTTTGACAAAGAGGGGAAAAGTAAACAGAATTATATCCGTACTTTGGTGTTCCCTTTAGAGAAGACCGGCAATTTCAAGAGTACGATTAAGAATGTAGAGGTTCTGAACTATTGCAAATAGATTGCTTAGGAAAGTTGGTAATAAGGGAGCTGTGTCATTTCGTGTATTTTGATACAGCTCCTTTTTATTTAGGTCTGTTTCTTTGTGGTTTGACTGATAAGAAAGAATGGATATGGCATTTTATAAGAAGTAAGTCGTGGAGATACGGAGTGGATCTGTTCGGAGTAAATAAGACGGGGGAGAGCAAGTAATCAGAATCGGAATTGCAGTCGCAATTGTATCATGTTAATATTGCATTTGCCTAATGCAGAATACTTGTCCATCCAAAGATGTGCGTAATTCAGGCGGGAGGAAATGTATTTGTTGAAATAATAATTGATGCCGATGGATATATCGTGCTGGCTTCCTCCTGTAATATGGCTGCTGAAATCATTCAGGTTCGTATAGTTGTAACGGCAGGCAAGAAGAATGGAATGTGGGTCTTCAGGCATTACTGGTATTGCATCGAGTGCGTCGTAAGCATATTTGCTCCCTTTTAAGAGGAATCCGCCCAATATATATCCTCCGTGGGCAGAATAGGAGGGTAGGGAAGAATTTTGTTTGATTTTCGTGTAAAGAAACTCTGTTTGTAACAGCCATTTTTTTTGAAACAATAGGCATTCTACGTTCGACTGAACCTGATTTTTGGCATGTTCGAATGTCAAATCCAGTGTCCGTGGAGATGGAATGTATGTAACGCCTTTTGTCTTTAACCGGATTTGTTGTTCGCCGGTTTCCGTATTTTCATCAGGGACCTTGAATAAAACTCCCGTGCCTATATGGAATAATTGTCCCGGAGAGTTCACCGGACGCCAGACGACACGTCCGGAAAAGTTATAACCGGGTTTGGTTGTCTCAGAGAAACTGAGTCCGTCGCCGCAAAAAGCACCGGCTGATAAATAATAAGAAGGAAGGGAACGTGTGTAGGATATGCCTATTCTACGGTCCGGATAGAAAGTTTCCGCCACATTGGAGGCTGTGTTGAAAATTAAATCATTTGTGCTGGTCGATTGGTCGATACTGTAATAACCGAGCATATAACCGGCACGGAAATAATTTCCGTCTTTGCCATATTCGGTGAATGCATCTTTCAGTGTTATCTTATTATTTGCAAAGCCTACATCTATTTTGGTATACCAGTTCGAATAGATACGGACTTTGGCTGCCAGCCGGACATCTGCGATATGCGTTCCGGCATGTAACTCTTTGGGAGAATGAATATAAACACCGCCATCCAGGAATAAACGGCCTGATAATTTCCAGTCGATAGGTGAAGAATCCGGCGTTGCAAAAACTGAAAAAGCAAAAAGAATAAGTAGAAATAAGATTGTTATCCGTCTCATGAAAAATGTTCCTTTACAGTATTGAAACTGTAAAGGAACGAAAAAAATGGAAAAAATCGAAGTGATATTGTAAAGATATTGGTTATAGACCGAGTTATATCGTTTATTATTAAGACAGGAATTTTGAAAATACCCCTACTGGTATGGAAAGAAATATTGTAGTTTGGAAGATACAAAAAAATGAAAGGGAAAGTCTGGATTTAACTCCAGGTCTTTCCCTCTCTTACTTAACCGACCCCCTTATTTCCCAATAAGTTTTATATTACAAATGTATGTGATTTGTGATTATGATTTGTTTCATTAATCAACCAAATTAGGAAGAACGGCAGACAAATATCAGCTAATGTATTCATATAAGGTTCTTTAATAAGGATGAAGACTCGTTTTTGGGGAAATAGTTTTGGAAAGAATGTCAAGAAAGATGGGACTGTTTCGATATCAGTGTATTGTGTCCGATACGGTCTGCCGGGTTCGGTATTCCATATTTATAAAAGAAAAGCCTCCTGCGCGCTAACTTTCTTTTTTCTCCCTTGTTTTAATAATAAGGGCGTTTTAACAATTGTAACATGTTTGTAATATCTGTGTAACACATGTGAAATATTTGTTTCAGACCTTTGTTGTCGAATATGTAACACTCATTTATGGAAACATTCTATCTGTTCCTCGTAATTTTTCTTTTCGTGCTGGCGGTATTTGACCTGTCGGTCGGAGTTAGTAATGACGCAGTAAACTTTTTGAATTCTGCAATCGGTTCGAGGGCCGCATCGTTTAAAACTATTATGGTCATCGCCGCAATCGGTATTTTTGTCGGCGCTTCTTTGTCAAACGGTATGATGGATATTGCCCGGCATGGGATTTATCAGCCGCAACACTTCTTTTTCTCTGAGATTATGTGTATCCTGCTGGCTGTTATGCTGACCGATGTCGTACTGCTCGATATCTTTAATTCATTGGGGATGCCGACATCGACGACCGTTTCGCTTGTGTTTGAATTGCTGGGAGGTACGGTGGCCCTGTCGCTGGTCAAGATAGCCAATTCCAACGGTGCTTTGCAGTTGGGGGATTTGCTGAATACCGATAAGGCCTTTACCGTGATTCTGGCCATCTTCCTTTCTGTGGCGATTGCTTTCTTTTTCGGAAGCGTGGTACAATATATTTCGCGTCTCATCTTTACATTTAATTATAAGAAACATACAAAATACTTTATAGCGCTGTTTGGCGGCCTGGCGGCTACTTCCATCCTTTATTTTATGCTGATAAAAGGGTTGAAGGAAAGTTCGTTTATGACCGGTAATCTGAAAGAGCTTATTTACGGCAATACCAGCATGGTTGTGTGGGGAGCATTTATTTTCTTCACTATCCTGATGCAAATCCTTCACTGGCTGAAAGTGAATGTATTCAAGATTATTGTGATGCTGGGTACTTTTGCCCTGGCGCTGGCTTTTGCCGGAAATGATCTGGTGAACTTTATCGGTGTTCCTCTGGTCGGCTATTCTTCTTATATGGATTTGATGGCACAGGGGGGAACGACGACGACGGATACATTCCTGATGGGTTCGCTGCTTGCCCCGGCTCAGACACCCTGGTATTTCCTGGTCGGTTCCGGTCTGGTGATGGTGATTGCACTGGCTACTTCCAAGAAGGCGCATAATGTGGTGAAGACTTCGCTGGATTTATCCCGCCAGTCGGAAGGAAACGAGAGCTTCGGTACATCGCCGGTGGCACGTATGCTGGTCCGTACTTGCAATAATGCTTCTAGTACGATTCTGAGTGTGGTTCCTCCAAAGGTAAAGGACTGGATTGACAGCCGTTTTAATAATGATGAAATTATTCTGGAAGACAAAGCCAGCTTTGACCTGGTCCGTGCTTCGGTTAATGTGGTGCTTTCGGGATTGCTGATAGCATTGGGTACTTCTTTGAAGTTACCGCTTTCAACGACTTATGTGGCATTTATGGTGGCAATGGGTAGTTCGTTGGCCGACCGTGCCTGGGGACGTGAAAGTGCGGTTTACCGTATTACCGGTGTGTTGTCGGTTATCGGCGGATGGTTTATTACGGCGGGAGCTGCTTTTACGATTTGCTTCCTGGTTGCTATCGTTATTTATTTCGGAGGTATTGCTGCGATGGCAGCAATGGTCGGCCTGGCAGTTTATATGTTGATACGCAGTCAGATTGCTTATAAGAAAAAGATGAAGAAAGAAGCCCTGAAGGAAGAAGTGAACACGACAGTTGCCAAACTGCGTGATACGACAGACAGCCGCGAAGCCCTTTTTTTGTTCCGTGAACATAGCCGTGAAGAATTACAGTCGGTATTGCTGTTTACTGCGGATGCACTCGACCGCTCCGTCCATGGTTTCATGAATGAAAATCTCCGGGAGCTGCGTAAAGTCCTGAATGAAATAGAAGAGAAAAAGATACATTTGAAGCAAGTAAAACGTGTCGGTACGCTGGGCGTAACGCATCTGGAACACGATATTGCCGTCGAAAAGGGATTGTATTATTATCAGGGGAATGATTTCGCCAGCGAGATTATCTTCAGTGTCCGCCGTCTGACAGAACCCAGCAAGGAGCATGTGGATAATAACTTCAGTCCGCTCAACGATATTCAGAAAGAAGATTTCAGCAAAATGACGGAGAGCATCATTACTTATCTGAAACGCTGCGCTGTCATGATTGAAATGAACGATTATCATCGTTTGGACGATGTCATAGTCGAATCCGTCTCCTTGACCAACCAGCTCACCGCCCTGAAGAAAGGTGAATTGAAACGTATCCAGGGACAGAGCGGAAGTACGAAGGTAAGCATGGTCTATCTGAATATGGTACAGGAAGCGCAGAACGTTGTATCGTTTACTGCAAACCTGGTGAAAGTAAGCCGTAAATTCCAAAAGGAATAAGGATGAAAAACGGCACCGGGGCAAAATGACTTATAATGTTATTCGCTAGTCGATTACAGTTTCCTCGTAGTTCCTGTTTCAGGAAACTGTAGTTCCCCGGGCAGGGAACTGTAATTTCCTGGGCAGGGAACGCGAGTTTCCAAGGCAGGAAACCGCAGTTTCCTAATAAGGAAATTGTAAGGAAACTATAAGGAATTTATAAAGGAACTATCAGAGAAGAAGATGCCGGCTTTATAATGCCAGCATCTTCTTTTCTTTTATCAGGTCGCTTTCATCCATGCGGAGAGAAGGGACGGTGCACATTTTGATGTAATCGCCGGTCTGGCAGGTGTAGTCGTAATAGGATTGTTGTTCGGGCGTGAAGTCTTCTTTGGCTATCAGGCCGTTTTTCATTGCCAGAAACTCTGCGATGTCCGTACTTTCCGATTCCTTTATGAGGACGATACGGCGGGCGACCGGATTGCGGTTGTAATCCAGTCCCAGATATAAACCGCGCAGCTGGCGGGGATTCTTGAACATGGGAATTTGCAGATAGACAGTAACCAGCGTTAACGGGGGAACCGGATTTTCACTGAACATGCAATAGAAGTTTTGAGGGTCCCCGTTTACCCCGATGCCCCATTGTGCTTCATCGTATGCATTGAGCCGGCCGATACGGATATGGTCCTTATTGTCGGACAATGTGATTATATAAGGTTCGCATTTCAGGCAATCGCTGGAGGAGGAGAGGCTATAGCTGGTATATAACCCGCAGATGTTGGCTGTCTTCCGGGCGGAAAGAGATAATTCCTCGTTGAGCGACTCGATGAAAGGAATCCCTTTCTGTGTGTGCAATGCCGCCGGTTCCAGTTCGTCGAGACGGTTCAGCGTGTCTTCCAGTCCCGAAAGCAGTTTTCTTTTGGATACGTTATTAACCAGCGATAGCGCCTGGTCGAGCGCCTCTTCCTGCGGCATTGTTTTGGCCGATTCAAAATAGGCGGGCAAGACGGTCGTATAGAGCGATGACAATACGCTCGGAGCCATTCCCACCCAATCGGCTATTTCTTTCATCTTCGTACCGTTGTTCCTTAAATATTCAATCCTTTTGTAGAGTTCTGAGAAGTCATTCATCATGTAACATTTTCTTTAATACAATACAAAATAACGCCCCGTTTGTTGCATTTCCGTTACATGAATGTTACATAAATATTTCTTTATAATTTATTGATATTTAGTTATATATTAATAATACATATTCATGTGTTCAGTAATATTCCTGTAACATCTCCGGGATACTTTTGCCGTCGAAAACAAAATGACAGCATGATGAATAATTTGTTACATATCAACGAAACAACCCGGAAACGTCTTTCCGATTTTCTTTTTATCCTTTGGGCCGGAGGTGCCGCCTTGTTATCCTATTCATTAGTATATGCACTACGCAAACCTTTTACGGCTGCCTCCTTTGAAAATGCGGAATTCTTCGATTTGGATTATAAAGTGGTGGTGACAATCTCACAGATACTGGGATATGTCATTTCCAAATTCATAGGGATTAAGCTGATTTCTGAGTTGAAGCCGGAAGAACGGTTTAAGTTTATCCTCACTTCTGTGGTGCTGGCGGAGTCTTCACTTATTTTATTCGGATTGCTTTCCACGCCGTTCAATGTGGCTGCCATGTTTCTGAACGGGTTGTCGCTGGGATGTATGTGGGGAGTCATTTTCAGTTTTATCGAAGGACGCCGGGTGACGGATATTCTGGCAAGCCTGCTGGGAGTCAGTATGGTGATTAGTTCGGGTACGGCCAAGTCTGTCGGGTTGTATGTCATGAACCATCTCCATGTAAGCGAGTTCTGGATGCCGGCCCTGATTGGCGGCGTTGCGCTTCCCCTCTTGTTGTTGCTCGGTTGTGCGCTGAACAAACTTCCGGAGCCTAACAAAGAAGACATCGCCATGAAGTCTGAACGCGAAACGTTGAACGGACAGCAGCGCTGGGAGTTGTTTAAGAGCTTTATGCCTTTCCTCAGTATGCTTTTTGTGGCAAACATAGCTATTGTAGTCCTGCGGGATATAAAAGAAGATTTCCTGGTGAATATCATAGATGTCACTGCTTATTCTCCCTGGCTTTTTGCCCAGATTGACAGTGTGGTGACGTTGATTATCCTGGGGATATTCGGTTTGATGGTCTTTGTGAAAGACAATCTGAAAGCATTATCTGTCCTGTTCGGTCTTATCATCATGGGAATGATTGCAATGTCGGTCGTTTCTTTCGGGCAGGACCGGTTTCATCTGTCGCCTGTGACATGGCTGTTTATCCAGAGTCTGTGCCTGTATATTGCCTATCTGACTTTCCAGACTATCTTTTTCGACCGGTTCATCGCCTGTTTCAAAATACGTGGAAATGTAGGGTTCTTTATCGTGACGACAGACTTCCTGGGATACACTGGAACCGTATTGGTTCTTATCCTGAAAGAGTTTTGCAACCCCCATATTAATTGGGCGGTATTTTATAATCAACTAGCCGGTTATGTTGGCATCTTTTGTTGTATCACTTTCATCTGTTCTTTCGTATATTTGCATCAACGTTTCCGTAAAGAAACGGGTATGACAGCCGCCAGGGAAGAGACACTTGAAGCCACTCCGCAGAATGCCATCACCGTAGCCTGAGAGAAATAATAAAAACTAGTATATAAAGTTATGAAGAAGATTTCGTGTGTAATTATGGACTGGGCCGGAACGGCCGTCGATTTTGGTTGTTTCGCTCCTTTGAACGCCTTCCTGAAAGTCTTTTCGGAAGAAAAAGGAATAGACATTACTTACCGTCAGGCACGTGAACCGATGGGACTTCTCAAGATAGACCATATCAAGGCTATTCTGAATATGCCGGAGGTGAATGATAAATTCCGTGCACGTTATGGCCGCGACTGGAATATGGACGACGTGAACGAGATGTATCAGAGTTTCGAAAAGCATCTGTTCGCTTCCCTTAAAAACTTTACGACTCCGATACCCGGTGTACTGGATACTATCCGACTGTTACGTGAAGACGGACTGAAGATTGGTTCGACAACCGGCTATACGCAAGCTATGATGGACGTGGTCCGTCCGGGTGCCGCCGCAAAAGGTTATGTGGTGGACAACCTGGTGACTCCCGATGATGTCCCCGCAGGCCGTCCGGCTCCCTATATGATTTATAAGAATATGATTGACCTGGCTATCCCGTCGGTGGATAATGTGGTGAAGGTGGGCGATACGATTGCCGATATCAAAGAGGGAGTGAATGCGAAAGTATGGGCTGTCGGCCTTATAACGGGAAGTAACGAGATGGGCATTTCGGAAGAAGAATACAACCGCCGCTCTGCCGACGAACTGGCCGGACTGAAACACGAAGTACGTGAACGCATGTTGGCTGCCGGTGCCCATTTCGTATTGGATAACATCACGGAACTTCCTGCTTGCATTGAGAAAATTAACAGATAAAATAAGGACATAATAGATATCATTAAATATGAGAAATTATCTTTTGCTGACACCCGGCCCATTAAGTACGTCACAGACAGTGCGCGAAGCCATGCTCCAGGATTGGTGTACCTGGGATAAAGATTATAATGGAGGAATCGTAACCCCAATCCGTAAAGGTCTGCTGGCTATCGCCGGGCTGGATGAAAACGAATATACCGATGTGCTCCTGCAAGGCAGCGGAACCTACTGTGTGGAAGCAACCATCGGAGCCGCCGTGAAACCGACCGACAAACTGCTTATCCTTGCCAACGGCGCTTACGGGAAACGTATGGCGCAGATTGCCGGATATTACCATATCGACCATATCCTGGTCTCTTTGCACGAAACAGAACTGATAACAGGTGAAGTTGCCCGCCGTGCCCTTGAAGAGAATCCGGGCATTACCCATCTTTCGATGGTACACAGCGAAACGACGACCGGCTTGCTGAACCCGATTGAAGAGGTGGCGGAAGTCATTCGCGGCAAGGGCATCACTTTTATTGTCGATGCCATGAGCAGCTTTGGCGGTGTACCTATCGACATGAAGAAGCTGGATATCGACTTCCTGGTGAGCAGTGCCAATAAATGTATCCAGGGAGTTCCCGGATTCGGTTTTATCATTGCAAAGAGGGAAAAGCTGATGGCTTGCAAAGGTGTGGCCCGTTCATTGTCACTGGATCTCTATGACCAGTGGGAAACGATGGAGAAGGGTGGAGGTAAATGGCGTTTCACGTCTCCCACACATGTAGTCCGTGCCTTTTACCAGGCTATGAAAGAGCTGAACGAAGAAGGAGGCATTGCCGCCCGTTACGAACGTTATAAAAAGAACCATCGTACATTGGTTGACGGAATGCGTGCACAAGGTTTCAAGACCTTGCTTCCCGATGCTTCCCAGGGTCCGATTATCACTTCTTTCCTCTATCCACATGCCGGGTTTGATTTTAACGCATTCTATGCTGCTCTGAAGCAGAAAGGATTTGTGATTTATCCGGGTAAAATATCCGATGCGGATACTTTCCGTATCGGTAATATCGGCGATGTATTCCCGGAAGATATGGAGAAGTTGCTGGAGGCAATCCGGGATACAGACTACAAATAGAATATAACTCTGAAAATAGTTGATATACTATATTATAACCGGATGTTGCCGCTCACTTCCGGTTATAATTAGCCCAATCTGAAAAAAATGCAAGAATAATGAACCGATAATTGCTTTTATATTGTATATGATAATAATTTTGAGTACGTTTGCTCCCATTAAAAATCAAGTTATTCAGGAGATTGTTCGAAATTGATTCATCAGTGCCTATTTAGTTGATGGATGGTAGTAATTTAATAATAAAAGCAAATGAAACGGTCAGATTTAATTGCAGCTATAGCTGCAGAAAGTGGTTGTAGTAAGAAAGATGTGGATGCAATGCTTGAAGCATTTTGTTCTGTTGCGACTGATGCACTTCGCCAGAGGGACCCAATAGTGCTGAAAGGATTTGGTACTCTTTCTCCAAGAGAGCAGAACAGCCGTCCGGCCCGCAATCCCAAGACAGGTGAGGTTGTTATTATCCCGAAACGTCTGAGTGTGAAGTTCAGCGTTGGTAAGTTCCTTTTTGAAGACCTGAACAAGTAACTACTATCGGTGGGCGATGGAATCCCGCAGGACGAGTATTCCTTCCGGTCCCATATTGAATAGTAAGTCTACGATACTTAAGTTGGGGAGGAATCCGAATTTATCCTGGAATACCTGGTAATAGGGTTGCGGGAGAAAGGCGGAATCTTCCCCTTCGTGTTTCGGGCGGATGATTTCCCGGAAATCGTTCGGTACTTCCGGAATGTAAGTCTCCGTATAGACAACGTTCGGTTGCAGGTCCAGCAACCGGCAGACCAGCATGCGCAGCTCCTCGTTGAAATCAAACAGGAACTCATATTTCTTTTCGTAGAACGGTGCGAAATCTTCCTCGTAATATTCAAAGAACGGACTCGTATTATAGGCCGATACCAGTGCATTCCAATGCAGGTGGCGCCAGTTCCCGTGGTCGGATATGCGGATATCCTTTGTCGGGCATTTCAGCGTGTCGGGTTTGACGATGGGGACGGAGAGTGACAGTGGACCGTTGGCAGCCGCGATTGTACAGCGGTTGCGGTAGGTTTGCTTCAGATAGTTTTCAGCTGTTTCTATCCGTACCTCTTCAAATTGGTAGAGTTTGCAGTATTGTTGTACCGGGCCCAGATAGGCCGAAGAAATATATACAGGTTGCATGATTAGTTTACGGGTTTAAAAATTCGTTGCCGGTCTTTGCTGTACCAACAGAGCCAGGCGTTTCCAATGATATGGTTGCGTGGGATGAATCCGAGGTGACGCGAGTCCACCGCTTCGTTGGCATTATCGGAAAGCATCCAGTAATAATCCTGGTTGAAGAAGAAGAAATCTGTTTCCCGACCGTCCAGGAATAACTTCCCGTCACGGAATACGGCCTTGTCGCCGGCTTCGGCCCGGATGGCTTCACGGCAGGCGGTGAGTGCTGCTGCATTGAGGCGGTAGGCTCTGCCTTTTTGGGGAACGACCAGTTCGTACGTATCCATCGGGTTTTTAAGGAAACGGATGTTGGCATCTTCCGATAATTCTTCTCGTATCTGATATTCCTCAAAGGAAGTCAGGTTGAAGGAGATGCCGAACGGTTCTTCTTTCATCTCCCTGAGCGGGATATTCAGTTTCTTCTGTGCCGCCAGAACTTCCTCCTGTGCCGCCTGTGTCACGATATAAGTATTGAGTGACCGGGGGGAATGAGGAATCAGCCTTCCGTTTACCCGGTATCCGTCATTACTAATCCGGATTGTGTCGCCTGGCATACCGATACAACGGCTCAGAAATAGCGGGCTCGATGTCGTATCTTTCAGCAGCGGACTGGTAAATAAAACCACCCGGTTGCGCCCCGGGTTGTCTTTCTGCGGGAGCTTGTTCACCAGAATATAATCGCCTTTATGCAGGGCAACTTCCATGGAGTCGGTCGACACGTGATACGACTCCATACAGAAATAACGGATTACCATAACGCCCCCCACCAGCAACACGATTGTCACCAGCCATTTTATAACAGATATGGAGGAACGTTCAGCCATAAATAATTAATCTGGATGCACCATGCGGAACAGACGGTTCCAGCGGATACCACCGTCGAACAGGCTGCGGTCTTTATCCAGTGACAACCAGATAAGGATAGGCTTTCCTACGATATGGTCTTCCGGAACAAATCCCCACGAGCGGCTGTCGGCACTGTTGTGACGGTTGTCGCCCATCATCCAGTAATAATCATATTTAAATGTATAGTCTGTTTCCGGCTTGCCGTTGATATAATATGTACCGTCTTTTTCTTCCAGTGTATTGTTTTCGTAGTTTTTGATGCAACGACCGTATAGAGCGATGTTTCGTTTGTTTAGCGGTATTGTTGCCCCTTTCTTCGGAATCCACAGCGGACCGTAGTTGTCGCGTGTCCAACCAGTTTCATACCATGCCGGATAAGTCAACCCCGAAAATGCATCCGGTTCGATTACAATCTTTTTTACAATAGGCAGTTTCTCGGCTATCGCCAGTGCTTTCTTGGTCAGTGGCATGCGGTAGACCGGATTGTACTGTCCGGGGGCAATCGATTCGAAACCGAGGAAAGACATTAAATCCTGGTAATATCCGTTGTTGGAGACCAGTACCCGGTCTTCTTTGCTTACGTTCATCAGGCGGAACTGTTCTTCTGTGATAGGGGAACCATCCGTTTCGACGTAATAACAGAACTGCATATTCTCCGGATTCTCTGCCGCTTTACCATCGATATATACCTGGTTGTCGCGTATTTCTATGGTGTCGCCCGGCATACCGATGCAACGTTTCACATAGTTTTCACGTTTGTCTACAGGGCGGTAGACTACATCCCCGAAGGTGTTTTTATCCATCCAGATGCGTTCACGTCCGTACTGCATAACCAGTTCGTCGTAGCTCGGATTTTGCTGTTTCAGGGCAACCGTGTCGCCGGCAGGGAAGTTGAACACTACGATATCGTTGCGTTTTACATGACCGAAACCTTTTACCCGTTTGTAACCCCATTCCGGCCAGTCCAGATACGATTTACAGTTGAAGAACGGCAGCGTGTTCTGTACCAGTGGGAACGACAGCGGAGTGTTCGGGACACGAGGACCATAACTCAGCTTGCTTACAAACAGATAATCGCCTACCAATAAAGATTTCTCCAACGAAGAACTCGGAATCTGGTAATTCTGGAAGATGAACAGATTAATGAAATAGACGGCAATCAGCGCGAACAGGATATCGTCCACCCATTCCAACGCATTTCGTACCGCCGGATTCTTTGACCGTTTCCAGGCTCCCCAGGGAATATATTTTGTCAGGAAAATATCTATGAGTACAATCAACCCGAACAACAACCAGAGGTTCTGCATCCAGATTGAAAAGAGTATATACAGCACGGCAGAGATGCCGAACTTAATCCATTGTTTCTTGGAAATTTGTTTCATTTGCTGACTAATGTGGAATTAAAATTTAAGCATATCGTCCATACCCAGAAAGCCTTTCTTCCCGGCGGTAAATTCAGCGGCAACGACAGCGCCGAGTGCGAAACCTGCGCGGCTCTTGGCGTCATGTTTGATACTGATATAGTCGACATCCGACTCATAGGTCACCTCGTGGATGCCCGGCACTTCGCCTTCGCGGATGGCGTGGATTGGCAGGTCGGTCGGCTGTTCGGCTGTTTCCAATGTCCAACGGTCTTTCCGGTCTACGTTTTCAATGATTCCTTCTGCCAGTGTGATAGCGGTACCGCTCGGAGCATCCAGCTTATGGATATGGTGCGTTTCCGTCATGCTGATATTGTAGGAAGGGAAATTATTCATGATTTTCGCCAGGTACTTGTTGAGGGCGAAAAAGATATTTACTCCGATGCTGAAATTGGAAGCGTAGAAGAAAGTCTTGCCTTCCTTTTCACATTTCTCTTTTATCTCGCCGATACGGTCCAGCCAGCCGGTCGTGCCGGAAACAACGGGAACGCCGGCAGCGAAACTCTTCATATAATTGTCGAATGCCGTGGCCGGAGTCGTGAACTCGATGGCTACATCTGCGCTCTTGAAATTAGCTGACTGAAATTCTTCCGGGTTGTTTATATCTACGATAGAGACGATTTGGTGTCCTCTGTTCAATGCAATCTGCTCGATGGTTTTACCCATCTTTCCGTAACCGATAAGTGCAATCTTCATAATCTTTTCAGAATAAAATGAATAAATAAGCTAATAACTTAGCCTTCAGGGGTGCAAATATAAAGAAAATGAATTAGATTTGTGGCATAAATCTTAACTCTGAAAAGAATATGGAACGTTTATTACATTATGTTTGGAAATACAGACTGTATCCAACGACTTCGCTTCTTACTACTGACGGACGTACAGTATCGGTCATTGACCCCGGAACACCCAATACCGACGCGGGCCCGGACTTCTTCAATGCAAAGATGAAAATAGACGGCACTTTGTGGGCCGGGTGTGTTGAAATCCATGACAAAGCCTCCGACTGGCTGCTTCATCGCCATGATAAGGACAAGGCTTATGATGCCGTTGTTCTCCATATTGTGGAGGTGTCGGACTGTATCGTTTACCGGATGAACGGGGAAGTTATTCCGCAAATGGAACTGGCAGTGCCGGAGTCGGTTGTACGGAATATCGACTGGTTGCTCCATCATGACAGCTCTCTTCCCTGTGCCGGATATATTCCTCAAATGGAGCCCGTTCACATTACATCGTGGTTGGGGGCTCTACTCGGCGAACGGCTGGAACGGAAAACGACCGATATATTCCATTTGCTGGAGCAGTATGCCGGCGACTGGAACGAAGTCTTTTATATTACTTTAACCCGCAATTTCGGTTTCGGTGTGAATAACGACATCTTCGAGCGTCTAGCCAAGAGCTTACCGCTCAGGTATATTCAGAAGCAACGCGGCAGCAGTTCGCAGGTCGAAGCGATGCTCTTCGGACAGGCGGGGATGCTGAATGAAGCGATCGATTGTCCTTATTACCGTTTGTTGCAACGCGAGTATCAGTTTCTCCGTTATAAATTCGGACTGACTCCGCTGGACTGTTCCCAATTCAGGAACCTTCGTACCCGGCCCATCAATTTTCCCTGTCTGAAACTGGCGCAACTGGCGGCTGTCTGGACGCAATACGATACCTTGTTTTCTGTTGTCCTGACGGCAGGCAGTATCGGTGAGATTAAGCAATGTCTGCGTGTCACACCTTCCGCTTATTGGGAGACGCATTATCATTTCCGATGCGCTTCCGCTATAAAAGAGAAAACAGTCGGGGAGAATTCTTTGTGTATATTATTGATAAATACGGTAGTTCCTATTCTTTTCGCTTACGGGGTCAGGAATAAGCAACCCGAATACTGCGAGCGTGCAATCCGTATCCTTGAAAATCTCCCTCCGGAGAAGAATACGATTGTTTCGGGTTTCAGTCGGGCAGGGATAAAAGTCTGCCATGCAGGTGACAGTCAGGCGCTGATCCAGTTGAAACGGGAGTATTGCGAAAAGAAGAAATGTTTGTATTGCCGGATCGGGTTCAGGTATCTGAAACGGGGTATTCCCTCTTTATAGAATGCAAAGATTTCTTATTTAGCGTATATATCACTATTAGTCACCGGATTTTTCCCTATTTTTGCCATCTGATTAAAAAGCGATTGAATGGGTAACAGATATATAAAAGATTTATTGCTGGTACTGTGCGGAGTGTTTCTGTTGGTAACCATGTATTCGTGTGCCAATATGGCTTCTCCGAACGGGGGACCTTACGATGAGACCCCCCCAAAATTCATAAGCAGTCTGCCTGCCCCCAATCAGACGAATTATAAGGGGAAGAAGGTGGAGATTCTGTTTGATGAACTGGTTCAGCTGGACAAGCCGTCGGAGAATGTAATCATCACGCCGCCGCAGATGCAATTACCTGTGATCCGTGCCGCGGGAAAGAAGGTCGTAGTCGAACTGAAAGATACACTGAAAGAAAATACGACTTATACGATCGACTTCACCAACTCGATCTCCGATAATAACGAGAAGAATGTATTCGAGAATTTCTCCTTTGCCTTCTCTACCGGTGATGTGATCGATACGCTGGAGGTATCGGGTATTTTGCTGAATGCCGAAAACCTGGAACCTATGCCCGGTATCACGATCGGTCTGCATAAGAACCTGGAGGATTCGGCTTTTGTGAAACTGCCTTTCGACCGTACTTCGCGTACGAACGATAAAGGACAGTTCACCATCCGCAATATCTCTCCGGGCAGTTACCGTATCTTCGGTCTGAACGATGTCAACCGCGACTATAAATTCGACCAGCCGGGCGAGGAGATTGCGTTTAACGACTCCATTATCATCCCCTCGCTGGAGTTGACCACCCGGCAGGATACGCTTTGGAAAGACAGCCTGACCATCGATACGATCCGTACGGTTGCCTATACGCGTTATTTCCCGGATGATATCGAATTGCGTCTGTTCAAGGAAGACTTCGTGCGCCAGTATCTGCTGAAACCGGAGCGCCAGCAGGAAAACTTGCTGACCATACGGTTTAATGCTCCGCTGGACACCGTACCGCTTCCGAAGCCGCTCAACTTTACCCCGGAGAATCCTGACTGGTTCTTTACACAGGAAACGGAGGCGGGAAAAGGCGTTAATTTTTGGCTGACCGATTCGCTGGTCTGGAAACAGGATACGTTGCAGGTGGAGCTGTCGTATCCGAAGAGCGACTCGCTGAACATTCTCCGGCCGCAAACCGATACGCTTCAGTTCGTGATGCGCCGTCGTCCCGAAAAGAAGAAAAAGAAGAAAGATGACGAGCCGGAACCGATCGTCTTCCTGGGTATGCAGATCGATGCGCCTGGTTCGATGGACTTGTTCGATACCGTATCCGTTACGTTCAATGAACCGATCCTCGAACTGCCGAAGGAAGTCTTCTATCTGGACCAGAAGGTTGATACGGTGTGGACTCCGGTTGATTTCGAGCTTTTCCCGGACTCTACCAATAGTCTGAATTACTTCATTCGCCGTCCGTGGAAATATGCCGAGGAGTATCGCCTGTCGGTGGATTCGGCAGCGATCTTCAGTCTTTATGGCAAGTGGAACGAACCGTATTCGGCTGAGTTCAAGATTAAGAAAGAGGATGAATACGGACACTTATATATTAATGTAGAAGGAATTGATACGACCGCTTATGTGGAATTGCTGAACGGTAGTGATGCCCCGGTGCGGAAGGCAAAGGTAAAGAATGGCGGTGTCCTTTTCATGGATCTGAAACCGGACAAGTATTATGCACGCCTGGTGGTCGACCTGAATGACAACGGCAAATGGGATACCGGTAATTATGCCGATAAACGCCAGCCGGAAGAGGTTTACTATTCGCCCGTGCAGTATAACGTATTACAGAACTGGCAGGTAGAAGAGACCTGGAATGTCAAGGCAACCCCATGGGCAAAACAGAAACCTATCGAGATTACAAAGAATAAGCCGAAAGAGGCAACCAAGAAGAAAAGAAATTACAAAGATGAAGGACAACAGAAGTCTTCTTCGCGCAATAGCGGTATGGGTGGCAGCATGGGTATGCCGTTCTAAAGGAACCGGTTTATGTCTGCTGATCCTGTTGTTGCTCCTTTCCGGAGTGGCCGGTGCGCAGACTATTCCGGTGAAAGAGCGGTTCAATGCCGGTGAGGAGGTGCAATATGAATTGTACTTCAAGTGGGGTATTTTGATGCCGCGTGCCGGACAGGCAACCTTATCTATTAAAGATACCCGCTATGAGGATAATCCGGCTTATCATTATAACCTGTTGTTCCGTACTTCCGGCATGTTTGAGAAGATATTCTCCATGCGTGATACGATCGACTGTTATTTTACACCCGAGATGTTGCTGCTCCGTAGCGAGAAACGGGTGAATGAGAATGACTACTATCTGATCGACGATCTGAAGTTCTCTTATACTAAAGGGAAGACTTTGGCCCATTCCCATCGCTATACGCCTTCACGGACGAAGATCGATACGATGATCGTTTCCGAACAATATATGTTCGATATGCTGGGTGCAACCATGTACCTCCGTTCGCTGGACTGGGATAAGATGAAACAGGGTGATGAATTTCCGTTTCATGTGGTGATTGGACGAGACCGGATCAACATCAGTTTTCGCTATACCGGGCAGCAGATCGTGGAACGCAACGAGACGCTGAAATACCGTACCCGACATTTCTATATCGATATTTTTGACGACGCTTTCACCCAAAGTAAGGCGGCTGCCGAAATATGGATCGGGGACGATGAAAACCATATCCCGGTCAAGATTCGTGCCAAGCTGAAGATAGGAGCGGCCGAGGTCTATTACAAATCATCCAAAGGATTGCGTTACCCACTTACTTCGCGGGTGGAAATTCCCCGGCGTTAGGCAGTGAGAGGGTGAAACGTGTTTCGGAGTAAGGTTGTGAACTGACCTGGAGTTCGCCGCCATGCATCCGTACGATCTGGCGTGAAAGGCTCAGGCCGATACCCGTACCCTTGTTCTTGGTTGTGAAGAAAGGAATGAAAATATCTTCCAGCATATCGTGAGGGATGCCCGGCCCGTTATCTGTTATTTCTATCAGGGTCGTGGTGCCGGTTTGTTTTACTGTGAGTGAGATTTCACCGTTATCCTGTCCTTCCAATGCTTCCATCGCATTTTTCAACAAGTTGATCAAGACCTGTGAGAGCAGTTCTTCATCGGCATTGACTGTTATTTCGTCCTGACAGAGGTAAACAGTCAGACCGATCTGTAAACGTTGCAGGTCCGACTGGAACAGTAGTTCGATGTTGCGTACCTGGCGGGAGAGGGAGAACGGATTGGGATTGGGAGCCTGCAACCGTGCCAGTTGGCGGTATGAATTGGTGAAATTCATAAGGCTCTGTCCCTGGCTCTTGATCGTATCCAATCCACGGACCGTCTTCCGGATAGTGGCGTCGTTGATCTCGTCGCAGCTTTTCGTCGTGTCGTTGCTCCGGTAATAGGAGAGGAGCGTGCCTGAGAGGGAGACGATCGGAGCGATCGAATTCATGATCTCGTGGGTCAGGACGTGCATCAACTTGTCGTATGCCTCGTATTCCTTCCGTAACAGTTCGCGTTCGAACTCTTTCTGCTTGCTCTCCGTCATCAGGCGGTGGATGCGGTTGAATGCCGTATGCAGACGGCGTTGTTCTTCCGGTCCGCTGTTTTCGGGAAAGTAAAGCATCGACTCATTGTCTTCGATGGCGTCGAGGAACAGTTGGATACGGCGGTTCGATGTATTGAGGAAATAGACGAGGACCCCGACCAGCCATAAGGCGATCAGCAAGGTGACGCATCCCAGTATGATGGCTTTACCGGTGATAATACCCGTTAGTCCTACGCCGGCAACAAGGAGGATGACTGCGACCTGGAAGACTATCTTCAGATAGATGCGTGTGCTAAACATTCGTTTCACAGGTTGAACCGTTTTAGTTTGTTATATAAGGTCTGCCGGCTTACTCCCAGTTGTTCGGCGGCTGCGGTCAGGTTGCCGTCGTTCTGGGTAATAGCCGCCTCGATCGTCTTGCGCTCCACTTCTCCCAGGTTGGGGGTATCGGAGAACGAGACGGATTTTCCGGGACGGATAAAGAGGTCAGCGGCACGGATTACATTCTTCTCGGCCAGGATCACTGCTTTCTCGATGGTATGTTGCAACTCGCGTATGTTGCCCGGCCAATTGTAACGTTCCAGTTTGGCCGTTGCCTGTGGGTGGATGGTCAGGCCCGGCTGATTGTACAGGGCCGTATACTTTTTCAGGAAATAGTCGATGAAAAGAGGAATGTCTTCCCGGCGGTTCCTGAGAGGCGGTATTTCTATTTGTATGGTGTTGATGCGATAGTAGAGGTCTTCCCGGAAAAGAGACTGCTTCACCAGTTCCGGCAGGTCGCGGTTGGTGGCGGCGATCAGACGTATGTCGACCGGGATTTTGCGGTTGCTTCCCAGTCGGGTGACTTCGCGGTTCTGCAGGGCGGCGAGCAGTTTGGCTTGCAGGCCGACCGGGAGGTTACCTATCTCATCCAGAAACAGGGTACTTCCGCTGGCAGCCTCGAATTTACCCGGACGGCTTTCGCGGGCATCGGTAAAGGCACCTTTTTCATGTCCGAACAGTTCGCTTTCGAAAAGGGATTCGCTGACGGCTCCCATGTCGACGTTGATCATTTCCCGGCGGCTGCGGAGCGACAGGCGGTGTATTTCGCGGGCGAGCATTTCTTTACCCGTACCGTTCTCGCCGGTGATAAGGATATTCGCATCTGTTTTGGCAACCTTGGTCACGACCTTGATCAGTTTCATCATAACGGCGGAATGCCCGATGATCATGGCTGGTTCTGCGGGCCGGTCGGGTCGGTTACGGTCGGTCTTCTGTTTGACCTTTTCCCGTTCTACGGCTTGTAAGGCGGAGTGTATCTTTTCGAGCAGGACTTCGTTGTCCCAGGGTTTGAGTATAAAATCAACGGCTCCGCTTTTCAGGGCTTTGACAGCTAGTTCCACATCTCCGTAGGCGGTAAGCATGATGACTGGCAGTTCGGGGGCTATTTCCCGGATACGGCGTAGCCAGAACAGGCCTTCGTTTCCGGTGTTTACGCCTGCGGAGAAATTCATATCGAGAATGACAAGGTCGACCGGCATCGTATCCAGCACGGATAGGATGCTGTTCGGGTTGGAGGCGGTCTCTACCCGTTCGAATTCATCTTCCAATAATAATTCGAGCGAAGTCAATACACTTTTATTATCATCTACAATGAGAACTGTTCCGGTTTGCATACGATTAATTTTTCCGTAAAGGTATCGGCTTCCGGGGTACTATGCAAATGAGCGTCAAAATATTTGACACTAATAACAGGATAATATAACACTATAGTCCTAATCCGATTAGCACTCGTATGTTAAGGCAGTCAGCACAGTAGTGCTGGTGAGGGTAACACTACTGTGCTGGCCCCGTATCAGGCATAGGGGGAGGGCTTGTTCTTTTATGATTGACACGTCAGCGTCCATATTTTTGACAATCGGGCGTCCATATATTTTACACCTTGCGAGGCTGTTTCTTTTGTGCGTTTTGATAATCAATCAGCGTGAAATGTGGCACGCCTTTTGCTTTTACATGTGCATGATGAAAATGCAAATAACAATTAAATATGGATTGCGGTTAGCCTGTCTGTTGCTGTTTGGTTCGGCAGTGGGAGCAGGTGCACAGGAATCCTGGAGTGTCGACTCTTGCATGCGCTATGCGCTGGAGAGGAACCTGGCATTGAAAAACAGCCGGCTGGATACCCGTATCGCTCGCGAAGACTTTACGGCGGCGATAAGTGATTTCCTGCCTTCGGTCAGTACCAGCGGGGCTTTCGGGAAACGGATGGGACGTTCGGTCGACCCGAAAACGAATTTGTATACCACCTCTTCCTTCGTGGAAAGTACGCTGGGGGTCGATATATCATTGCCTGTCTTCGACGGATTCAAACGTATCAACCGGGCGCAGTTCACCCGGCTGAACAGGCAACTGAGCAGCGTTGCCGGGAAAGCGGAGGAGAATCAGGTGGCTTTCGAGGTGATGGACGCTTATTATGTATATATCTTTGACAGGAAGATGAGTGCCCTGGCTGCCGAACAACGTAAACTAAGCGAGCGTTACCATGAGCAGATGCTTGAATATGTGGACCTCGGCCTTCGTTCTCCTTCTGACCTTCAGGAGGTGAAAGCCCGTTTGCAGAACGATATTTATCAGGAGACGGTGAAGAAGAAGACGGAGCGTCTTTCTTTTCTTGCATTAAAAGAGTTGTTGCAGATGCGCGATTCGGACTCTTTATCCGTTAGTGACAGAGAGGGGGATGACAGCGAGTTGCCGCTTCTTGCCGGCTATTCGGCTCCGGAAGTGTATGCAGAGTCGGAGACTGCGCTTCCTGAGTTCCGGATGATGGATTTGCGGGAACAGGCGTCGCGAAAGTCGCTCGCCATCGCGTCGGGAGCTTTCTCGCCTTCCATCCGTGCGGATTTCAGCCTTTATTCGAGTTACTATGATACGGAACGCGATGCGGACGGACATATCTCTTCGTTCGGGCAGCAGATGAAAAACAATTGGAACAAATATATCGGTCTGCGGGTATCTTTCCCTATATTCAGCGGTTTGTCCCGCTTTACGGCAGTCAGGAAAGAGCGTTTCCGCCTGCAACAGGTAAGGAATAACAACGACCAGCAACGAATATCCTTATATAAGGAGATAGAAGATGCCTGCCTTTCCTTACAGGCTTCGGCAGAGGAACATCATCAGGCTAAACTGCAATTGCAGGCAGCAGCAACCACCCTCAAAGAGAACGAGGAGAAGTGGGAGGAAGGTATGGTATCCGTCTTCGAACTGATGGAGAAACGTAACCTGTATATCCAGGCCAAAGCAGAACTGGCCCGTACCCGGCTGCAATATGACCTGAAACACCGGATGGTCGAGTTTTACCGTACCGGTTCATTTTTAGTAAAATAACAACAAAGAACAGATATGAATAACAACATGGACACCCCTATCGAACGGAAATCCCGTTTGAAGAAGAAACATCTGTATGCGATGGCAGGAGGCGCTTTCTTCCTGGTCTGCCTGCTTTACTTTATTTTCCGCGATACCTCTTCCTCCATGAAAGTGGACAAGGAACGGCTGACCATCTCCACCATCGTCCAGGGTGAGTTTAATGATTATATCCGTGTGATAGGGCAGGTGCTCCCGGACCGTATCATCTACCTTGATGCCATCGAGGGCGGCCGGGTGGAAGAACGCCTGATAGAAGAAGGGGCACAGGTCAAGGCCGGCGATGTTATCCTCCGCCTGAGTAACCCGCTGCTGAATATCGGTATCCTGCAAAGCGAGGCAGACCTTGCTTATCAGGAGAATGAACTCCGTAACACCCGCATCAGCATGGAACAGGAACATCTGCGCCTGCAACAGGACCGTATCAGCCTCAACAAGGAACTGGTACAGAAGGACCGCCGTTACCGGCAATACGAACGCCTGTATAACAAACAACTCCTGGCCCGCGAAGATTTCCTGCTGGCAAAGGAGGACTACGAAAGCGCCCGCGACCAGCTTGTCGTGCTGGACCAGCGTATCCGCCAGGACGACCTTTTCCGCAGCAGCCAGCTGGAGAGCCTGGATGAGAATATCCGGAACATGAAACGGAGCCTCTCCCTTGTCCGCGAACGGTTGGAGAACCTGAAGGTGAAAGCCCCCGTCAGCGGCCAGCTGGGCAATCTCGAAGCACAGATAGGGCAGTCTATCGCCCAGGGGGAACGTATCGGGCAGGTCATCACCCCCGAACTGAAGGTGGAGGCCAAGATTGACGAACATTATGTGGAACGGGTGATGCCCGGCCTTCCCGCCAGCTTCGAGCGTGAAGGGAAGACCTACGACATGGAAGTGACAAAAGTCTACCCCGAAGTGCGCGACGGACAGTTCCGTACCGACCTTCATTTTACCGGAGGACGCCCGGAGAATATCCGTGCCGGGCAGACCTATCACTTGAACCTGCAACTGGGTGACCCCGTACAGGTTATCTTGATTCCCCGCGGTAGCTTCTACCAGGCAAGCGGCGGCCTGTATGTATATGTCGTGGATGAGGACGAGACCGTCGCCCGCCGCCGTCCGGTGAAGATAGGCCGCCAGAATCCGCAGTATTATGAAGTGACCGAAGGTGTGAAACCGGGCGAGAAAGTGATTATCTCCGGCTATGAACTCTTCGGTGAAAACGAACGATTGATTATCAGATAACAGAAAGGATAAATATGGATTATCTTTCCCAAGTCATAAAAAGCCAGCGGGCCCGCAAGTCACTTTCGGTGATTAATATCTTTGGCCTGTCCGTGTGTATCTCGGCCGCCCTGCTGATTCTGCTCTATGTCCGTTTCGAACTGAGCTACGACTCTTTCCATGACGGCGACCGCGTGTACCGTGTCGAAAGCCGTTTGTATGAGGGAGCGACGCTGACGGATAACTGGGCGACGACCGCATTCGGCCACGGTCCGGTGATGAGCCGGGAGATACCGGGCATCGAAAAGTTTGTCCGGCTGACCGCCCAGGACCGGGAACAGGTGGTTACTTACCAGGATAAGCAGTTCGCCGAAAGCCGCTATTGCTTTGCCGAGCCTACCTTCTTCGACCTCTTCCGTTTCCCCATTCTGAAAGGGGAGAGAGACGGCCAGCTGACCCGCCCCAATACCGCCGTGCTGACGGAAAGTGCCGCCCACCGTTATTTCGGCGAGGCGGAGCCGTTGGGTAAAATCCTGACCTTCCGCACGTCGACGGCCGAACAGCATTTCGAAGTGACAGGCATTATTGCCGACATGCCGGCCAATTCGCATCTGCATTATGATTTCCTGCTGTCTTATTCCACGATACCGAAGGAACGGCAGGATATTTGGTATATTCACGGCGTCTATACGTATGTCCGCCTGGAACCGGGGAAAAAACCGGAAGATATAGAAAATGCCTTTGCTGCTATTTCAGATAAATACAAAACCGCAGCCTTGAAGCATAAGAATTGGAAGGTGGAATTAATCCCGTTGAAAGATATTCATCTGACTCCGCAGAAGTCGTATGAGAAGGAGACGAAAGGCAGCCGTACCGCCGTGTATATCCTTTCGGTGATGGCGATTGCCCTGTTGCTGACAGGCTGGGTCAATGCGTTGAATCTGATGGTGGCGCGTTTCCTGGAACGAGGAAAAGAGTTCGGGGTCCGTAAAGCCTTCGGTGCCTCCCGCCGGCAGATGCTGTTGCAGGGACTGACGGAGGCCGGTATCGTCAATCTGCTGGCAACCTTGATTGCGCTCGGTTGGCTGGAGGTATTGCTGCCGCTTGTCTATACCTGGGCGGAACATGATTTTGGTGCCGATATATTAGTACAACCGCAGTTCTGGCTGGTCGTAGCGGTTATTGCCGGGCTGGGGACGCTCTTCACCGGCTTATATCCTTCCTATCTGCTGACACGCATCCGTCCGTCGGATATTATACGCGGGAAGTTATTACATAGCCGGAAAGGCAATAAGATGCGGAAAACATTGATTGTCGTGCAGTTTGTCGCTTCTTTTATCCTGATAACGGGTACGTTTGTCGTTATCTCACAGGTTCGCTACATGCAGAATGAGGCCGCTTCTTCCGGGACGGACCGGATAGTCGTATTGAAATATCCCTCCTTTACAGATGAACTGTCCGTCAGGATGGAAAGTTTCAAGAAAGAACTGAAGCGGAAGACGTATGTCCGTCAGGTGACTGTTTCCGGTGCCGTGCCGGGGGTGGAGGTTGCCAATTATTTTGCCAACCGTCCGTTCGGCAGCGACCCGTCCGAGGTGAAGCTGGTTCAGATGTTCGCTGTCGATTACGATTACCTGGCTACCTATTCGCCGGAGATGGTCTGCGGCAGGGGATTCTCGGAAGAGTATGGAGATGAACTGAATAAGGTCGTGCTGAACGAAGAGGCCGTCCGCCTCCTGGGTTTCCCTTCTGCGGAAGCGGCTTTAGGCAAACAACTGACGATGGAAGTGCTGCAAGACCCTCTCCAGGTGATAGGGGTGGCGAGAAACTATCACCAACAGTCGCTGGCCGTCCCTTATAAGCCAATCATCTTCTTCCTGAAAGACCGCGTTCCGATTATCGGGACACCCTATATTTCCATCCGCATGGACGGTGTGGCTGGGCCGGCCCGTCTGGCGGAGATAGAACAAACCTATCGCGATTTCTTTCCGACTTCGTTGTTCTCCTATTTCTTCCTCGACGATTTCAACAGGAACCAGTATAAGGAAGACCGGAATTTCGGATGGATATTTGCCGCATCGTCTTTGCTGGCCGTCTTTGTCGCTTGCCTGGGATTGTGGGTAATCACGCTTTTCTCGACCCTTTCGCGGGTAAAGGAAGTGGGAATCCGTAAGGTCTTGGGAGCAGGTAAAAGGAATCTTTTTGTAGTTTTGACGCGTGAATTATTGCTTCTTACGGTACTTGCGTCCGTGATAGGTATTCCCGTGTCCGCTTTTCTGATGAATAACTGGCTTGAAAGCTATGCGTTTCATATCCCGTTGCCCTGGTGGAGTTATGCGGTGGCGTTCGTGCTGCTGATGTGTATCGCTTTCGGGACGATTGCCCGGCAGGTATGGCGCATCATCCGCCTGAAGCCGATGTATATTTTAAGGAGTGAATAATTTATAAATAGGAACATATGATTAAAACAGAGAACCTGTCTATGCTCTTCACCACGGAAGACGTACAGACCAAAGCATTGAATGAAGTAAGCCTGGAGATAAAGAAAGGCGAGTTTGTGGCTATCATGGGCCCTTCGGGTTGCGGCAAGTCCACCTTGCTGAATATCCTGGGAACGCTTGATTCGTCGACTTCGGGCAAATACTTCTTCGACGGAAAGGAGATTGATAAGATGAGCGAGAGCCAGCTGACTTCTTTCCGTAAGGGGAATATCGGCTTTGTATTCCAGAACTTCAACCTGATTGACGAACTGACAGTCTATGAAAACGTAGAACTCCCCCTTGTCTATCTGAACAATAAGAAGTCCGAACGCAAAAAGAAGGTGATGGAGGTGCTTGAACGTATGAATATCGCCCATCGTGCCGGCCATTTTCCGCAGCAGTTATCCGGCGGCCAGCAGCAACGTGTGGCTATTGCCCGTGCAGTGGTAACGGACTGCCCCCTGATTCTGGCGGATGAGCCGACGGGTAATCTGGATTCGACAAACGGTCTCGAAGTAATGGAACTGCTCAGCGAACTGAACCGGCAGGGAACGACGGTCGTTATCGTCACCCATTCCCAGCGGGACGCGAAGTATGCCCACCGGGTCATTCATTTGCTGGACGGGCGGATTGTATCGGAGGACCGTATACGGTAATATACGGCACCCGTATAAAATAAGGTTCTATTACTCTGAACACTCAAACAATATAAACATGATTCTATCAAACTATTGGAACAGTGCCCTGCGCAGCCTGACGAAAAAGAAAGGCTTCAGTGCAATCAATATAATCGGCCTGGCAATCGGTATGGCGGCCGCCCTGCTGATTCTGACCTACGTGGCTTTCGAGTACAGCTACGACAATATGCACAGCCGTGCCGACCGCATCTTCCGCGTGGAAGCACGTTTCTACGAAAACGGCGAACTGACGGATAACTGGGCAAGCAGTTCGGCCGGCTACGCCACCGCTATGAAGCGTAACCTGGCGGGCGTGGAGGATTATACCCGCGTCGGTAGCCAGTACTATCCGGAGCAGGTCGTGAAATACAACGAACTGCTCTATCGTGAGACTGGCATCGGGTATGCCGAGAAGAATTATTTCAACTTCTTCGATTATAAATTACTGAAAGGCGATAAGAATACTTGCCTCGACGGGCCGAACAAGGTGGTGATAACCGAGCGCATCGCCAATAAATATTTCAAAGGGGCCGACCCGATTGGGAAGATACTGATTTTCCGCAGCAATATCGGCGAAGAGGCGTGCGAAGTGACCGGCATCATGAAAGATATGCCCGTCAATTCGCATGTGCGTTACAGCATGATGATCTCTTACGAAACTCTTCCGAAATGGATGGATGAATACTGGTATCGCCACGAAGTGTACTCATACGTCCTCCTGAAGTCGCCCGCCCTGAAGAAACAGGTGGAAGAGGCCTTCCCCGCAATGGCGGAGAAATACAAGACGGATGAGGCGCTGAAAAATAAGACTTGGGCAATCGAATTGACTAACCTGCGCGATATCCATCTGAATCCGCAGAAGGCGTATGAACCGGAGACGAAGGGGAACAGTTCTTCCATGCTGGTGTTGATATGTACGGCGTTGGCTATCCTCTGCATTGCCTGGATTAACTATATCAATATGACGGTTGCCCGCTCGATGGAACGGGCCAAAGAAATCGGCATACGCCGGGCTTCGGGGGCGAGCCGCCGGCAAATCGTGACACAGTTCCTGTTTGAATCGTTGATAACGAACGGGATTGCCTTTATCCTGGCTATCGGGTTGATGGAGGCGTTGATGCCTGCTTTTAACAACCTGACCGGGCGTGACCTGGGATTCTCCGTGTGGGTGACGACCTCGTTGGGGTGGATGCTGTTGTTGATTTTCGCCTTGGGCGTGTTCCTGTCCGGTTTCTATCCGGCGACGATTTTGTCCGGCATTAAGCCAATCCGGATGCTGAAAGGGAAATTCACGCATACGAAGAATGCTGCAACGACCCGTAAGGTGCTGGTCGTTTTGCAATATACGGCGTCGATGGCTTTGCTCTGCGGAACGCTGATTGTGTATGCTCAGTTGCAGTTTATGCGTCAGGCATCGCTGGGTGTCCGTGTGGACCAGACGTTGGTGTTGAAATTTCCGGCGCATTGCGAGGACTTGTCTACGAAGCTGACGGCGATGAAAAGGGAGTTGAAGGCGTTACCTTCCGTAAAGAATGTGACGGTTTCCGGTGCTGTTCCGGGTACGGAGGTGACGGACTTCCTGTCTATCGTCCGCCTGAGCGACGCCACAAAGCAAACCCGCCTGCTGGAAATGCTCAATTGCGATTACTATTATCTGGATGCCTACGATCTGAAGTTTGTTGCCGGGCGTGGTTTCGGCGAAGACTTTGGGGGAGATGTATATAATATCGTCCTGAATGAGGCGGCCGTCCGTACATTGGGCTTTGCCTCGGCTGATGCCGCGATTGGCGAACGCCTTTCCGTGGAGACGGTGGACCAGCCGATGAAGATTATCGGTGTGGTGAAAGATTATCATCAACAGTCTTTGAATAAAGGCTATACGCCTATCCTGTTCGCCCTTCACGACAAACTGAGCTGGATGAAACAGCGTTATATCTCCGTGGTGATGGAGAATGCCAATCCCCGTGAGTTGGTGAAGCTGGCGGAGACGGTCTGGAACCGTTATTTCCCGGATTCCAGCTACGATTACTTCTTCCTCGACCAGTTCTTCGACCAGCAATACCGGCAGGATGAGGTGTTCGGGTTGATTGTAGCTCTCTTTGCGATACTGGCGATTTTCATCTCCTGCATGGGACTTTGGGTGCTGGTGATGTTCTCCTGTTCGACCCGTGTTCGTGAAATGGGTATACGTAAAGTCTTAGGTGCCTCCAAAATACAGTTGTTCTATGAACTGGGACGTGAGTTCTTTATCCTGATCGGCATTGCGATAATGATAGCTCTTCCTCTCTCCTGGTGGGTCATGGACGGCTGGCTGAGTAATTATTCGTTCCGCACCGACTGGAAAGCCTGGTTCTTCCTGGTTCCGGTGATTTTGTTGTGTGTGATTTCCCTGTTGACCATAGGCTGGCAGACTGCTAAAACAATCCTTAGCAAACCTGCCCGGTCGTTGCGGTATGAGTGAAATAAAATGTACGCTATTTGCTAATCTGACGGCAATAGCGTACATTTGTTGTCGATCATTTAAAGAAAGGGTATGAATATGACACACTTGGAATTACAGGCACGTAAGTTGAACCTGATACAGGATATAATCAATACGATCGACAATGAAGAATTGATGAGCCGCCTGGAAGCCGCCTACAAAAAGGTCAAGAAACTGGCTTCGACAGAAGACCAAAGACCTTGTGCCTATACGCTTGAAGAAGTAAATAAGCGTTTGGACCAGGCAGAGAAGGCTGTAAGGGAAGGTCGTGTTTTTACAACTGAACAGGTTCGTGAACGATTGAAGTTATGGCAACAGAAGTAGTCTGGACTGAACCGGCTCTTGATGAGTTGAACGAAATTTATACTTATTATAGTGAGCAAAAAGCGAATCTGTGGCTGTTAATGTGTTTAATGCGATAGTGGATGCTGCAGATCGTTTAGCATTGTTCCCTCAAATGGGAGAAGTGGTAGATTTATTGTCTGGGCGCATGAAATGTTACAGATCATTAATAGAAGGTAATTATAAAATAATCTATTATGAGGAGAATAACATTGTTAATATAGCTCTTATTTGGGACTGTCGTCAAAATCCCTTGCGTTTATTGGATAAACTGAAATAAAAAAGGCTTGTACTTTTATTTGCAGAGTACAAGCCTTTTTCTGATTTTTATTCAAGTATCATCACTATCATTTCATTATCAGCCAATGAACCGGCCAGCTGGCGGACGCGTTCCTGTTGTTCTGCCGGTAATTTGGAGAAGTTTTTCATCTTTTGCAGGGCTTCCAGTTTCCTCTTGGTATAGCTGGTAAACAGTTTATTATCCTGCCAACTGATTTCGCCTAAGATAACAGGGATACCGTTCGGCATTTCTGCCGGCAAAAGAAATTCTTCCGGGTAATTGTTTTCATCCTGAATAAGCGATAGCTGTTTATAATCTTTATCATATAATGCATACGAATAGAAAACGCTTTTCTCATTGCGTGTATTCGGACAATCGTAATTTTTCGAATATGTGAAGAGTATGAAATGATCTGTATCGACCCAGCTTTTGGCTACGTATTTCTGAGACTTATCCCCGTATAGTCCGTTGTCGATATTTAATTTCTTATCTCCGAATTGCAGGATATATTCCGGGTATAAACGGTTGGGTGAGGAGACGCTGAAGATTGTATCGTTGAATGCTTGTCTGAAATAGGCTTTGTCTTTGTTCCGGTAACTCCAGGAACTTTCGGGAAAAGCATACGGACCACTTAACTTGACGGTCGGGAGATTATAATTACCGAATACGCATAACGTGTCGTATGAGTTCTTGTTGAATGTCGTAAACATGACCGGTGACATGAAATCGCCGGAGATATTAAATAAGGTTGAATCGTCCAGGCTGGCCAGGAGGGCTGTCTGCTTGGAGTCAATGAAGCGGATTTCTTCGATCAGGCGGCCGTCTTCAATTGACTTCCAGACCATTTTATTGTATTTGTTGACGGTGTCCCTTTCCATATGACGGTATTGGTTTCCGGGTTCCAGTGTAATTCCGTTGATTGTGCTTTTCCTGTTGTTGGCATGAAATTCCAGTTTCTGGGTGGCAGGGTCGTATTTCAGTCCGTCGATGCGGGAGATAAGCAGCGTATCCGTGAGCTGTCCGTTTAAATCGAAACAGAAAGTACCGAAAAGGTCACTTGTCAGAATCCGGTTTTCCAGAAGTTGTACGTTTGTATTGACTCCTCCGGCACTGCTCATACCGCGGTCGTAAGAGACGATGATACTGGCATCATACAGGAAACTTCCTTGGTCGGGGGAAAGTGGATTTTTTAGAGTGATGCAGGTTGCCTTGTTGAAATGCTCTTTCAGTGAGAAAGGCCGGACAGGCAGCTTGGTTGTGAAGTCCAGTACGACAGGAGGATTGGCTGGATCGGCTGTACGTATTTCAGTGTTCTGTATGCCCGGATTTAACTGGCTCGTTTCGATGATAACGGGCTTTATCGGGATTACTTCGGCTGTTTCCTCTGTTTGTGTGTTTCCCTGTTTTCCGCCGCAGGCACATAAGGCGATTCCTATGCATAAAATAGCAGTACTTGTTCCGACTTTCATGTGTTTCATAATTCGTGTATTTATTGTTTCAGGAAGAGCAAATGTAGGGAAAACAAAAACGTATAACAAAATAAGGAGTTGACATATTCATCTTCTCTTATTCTGTTATACGTTTATTATTCAGACAGATAATGTATTTTATATCTGTTTGTCGATTGACATTTCATTTTATTCTATCGGTGCAAACGGAAGTTCCGTGTCTTTCCTGTATCCGGAGCCGCTGAACGTAGCAATCAGTTCTCCGGCTTCATTCGTGATATTCACTTCGCAGTTGGCAAGCCGTTTATGGCTGAATACTTCCCGTGCTTCGGCATAAAGGAATCCTTTGCTTTCGGCCTTGAAGAAGTTGATATTGGAAGTGATGGACAATGTCAGCCGGGCATGACTGTTGGTAGCTGCCGCAAACGCCAGGTCGGCCAGCGTAAAGATGGCACCTCCCTGGCAGACACCACCACCGTTCAGGTGCATCGGTTTTATCCCCATACGGGCTTTGGCATAACCATTACCCGTTTCCAATAATTCTACCCCGGCAAATAAGGCAAATTTGTCGCCTTGAAGAAATTCGTTTATTGTCATCGCTTTATTTACTTAGCTTCCATTCTGCTCCGTCTTTGGTATCCTTAATCTCGAATCCCATGGCAGTCAGTTCGTTACGTATCTTGTCGGAAGTAGCCCAATCCTTATTGGCTTTTGCCTGCTGGCGGATAGTCAACAAGAGGTCTACAGCTTTACCGAATGTCTCATAATTGTCACCTCCGGCAGATGCTTCGTCTTTCATTCCCAGGATATCGAATACGAAAGTGTGGAATACTTCTTTCAACTCTTTCAGGTCTTCTGCCGAGATAGTCGCTTTGCCATCCTTTACGGAATTGATGGCGCGGGCGGCATCGAACAGATGAGAGATGACAATCGGAGAGTTCAGGTCGTCATTTAAAGCGTCATAACATTTCTTGCGAAGGTCTTTCACATCTACTGTCGAGGCATCCGAAGTTGTTAGCTTTTGCAGATGGTTGTAAGCATCCATCAGACGGCTCAATCCTTTTTCTGCGGCTTGCAGGGCTTCGTTGCTGAAATCTACCGTACTGCGGTAATGCGCCTGGAGGATGAAGAAGCGGATTGTCATGGCCGAATAAGCCTGGCTCAACACTTTGTGGTCACCGGTGAAGAACTCATCCAGCGTGATAAAGTTACCGAGCGATTTACCCATCTTCTGTCCGTTGATGGTAATCATATTGTTATGCATCCAGTAGTGAACCATATCATCTCCTTGTGAAGCGACAGCCTGTGCAATCTCGCATTCATGGTGCGGGAAGATCAGGTCCATGCCACCCCCATGAATATCGAAATGCTGTCCCAGGTATTTCTTACCCATCGCCGTACATTCGCAATGCCATCCGGGGAAACCGTCGCTCCACGGAGAAGGCCAGCGCATGATATGTTCCGGTTGTGCACATTTCCAGAGGGCGAAGTCGATGGGGTTATGCTTCTCGTCCTGGCCGTCCAGTGCACGGGTCGTGTTCAGCATATCTTCGATATTACGGCCCGAAAGGATACCGTAATTATGGTCTTTGTTGTATTTCTCTACGTCAAAATAAACGGAGCCTTCGCTTTCGTAAGCATATCCGTTGTCAAGAATCTTCTTTACCAGTTCGATTTGCTCGATGATATGGCCCGAAGCATGCGGTTCGATGCTGGGAGGAAGCACGTTGAGGGCCTCCATCGCCTTGTGGTAACGGTTCAGGTAGAACTGCACCACTTCCATCGGCTCCAACTGTTCCAGACGGGCTTTCTTGGCAATTTTGTCTTCACCTTCATCGGCATCATGTTCCAGATGACCTACGTCGGTAATGTTGCGTACATAACGTACTTTGTATCCTATATGTGTAAGATAACGGAACAACAGGTCGAATGTGATAGCCGGGCGTGCGTGTCCCAGATGCGCATCGCCATAGACCGTCGGACCACAGACATACATGCCTACGTGGGGTTCATGCAACGGGATAAATTGTTCCTTTTTTCTTGTGAGCGTGTTGTAAATACTTAATGGATGTTCCATATCTGTTCATACTTTAAAAGTTGCTTTGTCTTTGCCTGTATCATCGTAATACTGAGGAAGACAGAATGCAAAGATAATGCCTTTGTCTATTTTGAGCAATCTTCGCAGCAACCTTTTAATACATAGTTGATACTTTCCAGCGTAAAATTACGGGGTAATTCGACCATCGGTACCGGAATATTCCGAAGGCAGAATGTCCTGTGGCATTTCAAACAATAAAAATGCGCATGAAGTTCACTGACGGAACAATTGCAATCGTTACCGCAAACCGAATATTTCAAAGAACCCGAACCGTCGTCGATACAATGGATAAGGTGATGGTCCAGGAAAAGATTGATAGTTCTCGATACGGTCGATTTGTCTACCGTGTCCAACTCATTCTCCAGGTCGAGCAGGCTGAAAGCCCTTTCAAACTGCATCATCGCTTTCAGGATAAGCAGGCGGATGGCTGTCGGTCTGATTTCTCTTTGTTTCAATATATCTAAATAAGCATCCATATCAATCTGTTTTAGTCGTCTTTAATATTCGTACGGCATTGAGGATTGCCAGTAAAGCAACACCGACATCGGCAAAAACCGCTTCCCACATGGTAGCAATCCCTCCGGCTCCCAGCATCAGAACAATCAGTTTGACACCGAAGGCCAATGCTATGTTTTGCCACACGATAGTACGTGTAAACTTTCCGATGCGGATTGCCGTTGCCACTTTGCTGGGCTGGTCGGTCTGTATTACGACGTCGGCCGTTTCGATAGCGGCATCGCTTCCGAGGCCTCCCATGGCAATGCCTATGTCGCTTAATGCAAGGACTGGCGCATCGTTTATCCCGTCGCCGACAAAAGCGATTTTGTTTGCTTTGTCCTGCTTCAATGCTTCCAGGTGGGCGACTTTTCCTTCCGGCAGCAGGTCACCGTAGGCCCGGGGAATCCCCAATTGTGTAGCTAATTTAGAAACAATAATTTGTTTATCGCCTGATAATATTTCCAGGTTATTAATATTTAAGTCTTTTAATTGTTTGATAGCTTCCGCAGCATCTTCTTTGGGCGTATCGGCAAGCAGGATATAACCGGCGTATTGCCGGTCGATCGCACAGACAACCACGGTATCCGGATTCTGTTTCCTCCTAATGAAACAGTTGTTTCTATATGGTGAAACACTTGTTTCATTAGGAGGAAACAAAACTCCTTCCGAGTCTAACAGACGGGGGTTACCTACTAATACTTCTTTCCCGTCGACTATTGCTTTTAATCCGTAACCAGCCAGTTCGGTCGTATCGATGGTTGTGTCGATTGTTACCTGCTGCTCTTGGGCGTATGCCAGGATGGCTTTGGCAATAGGGTGGTTGCTCCGGCTTTCGACAGAAGCAATGATACGGAGCAGCTCTTTTTCAGGAACGTTATTTTCAGTAGACAGGCTTCGTACTTCAAAGACTCCTTTGGTGAGCGTACCTGTTTTATCGAATACTACGGTGTTTATTTTGGTGATGGCATCCAGATAATTCCCTCCTTTAAAAAGGATGCCTTGCCGCGAAGCCGCTCCGATGCCTCCGAAATATCCCAATGGAATGCTGATAACCAACGCACAGGGACAAGAGATAACAAGAAATACCAGCGCACGGTATAACCAGTCGTTAAAGATGAACAGGAAGTCCGGCTGTACCAGTGAATAAAGATAAGGTATAAGGACAATCAGAAAAGCCAGTCCGGTTACGATTGGTGTATAAATGCGGGCAAATTTCCGGATAAACAGTTCGGCCGGCGCTTTCCGTTCGGATGCATTCTGCACCAGTTCGAGAATACGTGCCAGGGCACTTTGGTTATATGGTTTGGTTACTTCCAGCCGGATTACCTTATCGGTCACAATCATTCCGGCCAAGACATTTTCATTCGGACTAATCGTACGTGGAACGCTTTCTCCCGTAAGTGCTGCGGTGTTGAAGGAAGCGGTCCCGCTGAGTAATTTACCATCGAGAGGAACTCTTTCTCCGGCTTTCACCTCTATGATTTCTCCCTGAATTACATCGGCCGGAGCTAACGGAACACGTTCGTTATCACGAATAACAACTGCTGTTTCGGGCCGAACGTCGAGCAGTGCACTGATATTTTTACGGGCCTTCGACAATGCATTTTCCTGAAACAGTTCGCCGACGGAATAGAATAACATAACAGCCACGCCTTCCGGATATTCCCCGATATAGAATGCGCCGAGTGTAGCGATACACATAAGCGTGAATTCACTGAATATTTCTTTTTCGCGAATACTTTCAACCGCCTCTTTCATCACAGGAAGCCCGACCGGCAGATAAGCGAGTGCATACCATATAAATCTGACGGTTGGGTCGAAGAATCCGGTCTCTGCTACCTGCATCGCAATTCCTCCCAGTAGCATCCCGAAAGAAATTGCCGGAAGAAGATAAGGCGAAACTTTTCTTTTACGTTCCGTATGGCAATGATTACAACTGCAATGTCCCATATCTGTAATGTTTTATTTGTTTTTCCTGATACAAAGGTAGGGGTTATGAGGTGCAACAAAGTTGCAAAGAATCCGTATATTTGTCGGGTTAATGTTTAGAAAATGAATAATATGAAAAACTCTCGTACTCTTATTGGTATTTTATGCTGTCTGGCCATGCTCTGTTCCTGTTCCCAGACAAAGAATCAGTATGACTTGTCGAACTTTGGTCTGACTCCCGACAAGAAAGATAATGCTTCCCCTTTGATGGCGAAGGCTTTGGAACAGATAGCCGCTTCCCATACAGGCGATGATACGATAACAATCGTACTCCCTAAAGGCCGCTATGATTTCTATCCCGAAGGTGCAGCGCAAAAGGAATATTTTATCTCTAACCACGATCAGGATAATCCGAAGCTGGTGGGACTGCCTTTTGAGAACATGAAGAATGTCATTTTTGATGCACAAGGCTCGGAATTGATTTTTCATGGCCGTATGTTACCTGTTTCACTGATTAATTCGGAAAACTGCACCTTGAAGAATTTCAGTATCGACTTTGATAATCCGCATATCAGCCAGGTGAAGATATTGGAGAACGATACGGTTGCCGGTGTCATTACCTATGAAGTGGCTCCCTGGGTGGAATATGAAATCCGTGACAGTGTATTTTATGCCAAAGGTGAAGGTTGGGAGCATGCTCCGGCTTGGGGTATCGCCTTTGAAGGAGATACCAAACGCCTTGTTTATACAACCAGCGATATTGCTGTCGGTTCTAAAGGCGTATCGGAAGTTTCTCCCCGCGTGCTTAAATCAACCAAATGGAATAATAAGAAACTGATTCCGGGGACAGTTGTTGCCATGCGCGGCTGGGGACGTCCGACACCAGGTATCTTTGTTTCTTATGATACGAATACAACACTTGAAAACATCCGGGTTCATTATGCGGAAGGTATGGGATTACTGGCGCAGATGAGTGAGAATATCACACTGGATAAATTCTCCGTATGTCTTCGTGGTGATAACGATCCCCGTTACTTCACGACGCAGGCAGATGCCACTCATTTCTCCGGTTGTAAAGGAAAAATCGTTTCTGTAGGCGGCTTGTACGAAGGTATGATGGACGATGCCATCAATGTGCACGGAACTTATCTGAAAATCCAGAAACGTGTAGATGATAAAACGCTGGTAGGTGAATACATGCATTCGCAAAGCTATGGTTTTGAATGGGGATTTCCTGGTAATGCCGTACAGTTTATCGACTCGAAAACAATGGAGATAATCGGCGACCTGAATAAGGTTACAGCCATCAAAGCGTTGGATAAGCCAAGTGCTCACGGAGCTAAAGTGTTTGAGATTGTTTTTGAGAAACCGATTGATCCGGCTATCAGTGAGAAAGGAACATTCGGTGTCGAGAATTTGGAGTGGACTCCTGAAGTTTATTTTGCAGACAACGTAATCCGTAATAACCGTGCCCGTGGTTCCCTGTTCAGCACACCGAAGAAAACGATTGTTGAAAAGAATGTATTCGACCATACATCCGGTACGGCCATTCTGCTCTGTGGTGACTGTAATGGTTGGTTTGAGACCGGTGCCTGCCATGATGTGGAGATTCGTAACAATAAATTCATCAATTCATTGACGAATATGTTCCAGTTCACAAATGCCGTTATTTCAATCTATCCGGAAATACCCGACCTGAAAGACCAGAAAAAGTATTTCCATAGTAATATCGTCATTGAAAATAACGAGTTTGAAACATTCGATGCTCCGATCCTGTATGCTAAATCGGTAGACGGCCTGATTTTCCGTAACAACACAATCAAACAGAATAATCAATATCCGGCTTTCCACTGGAACAAGCTCCGTTTCTTCTTCCAGCGTGTGATTCATTCAGAAATCAAGGATAATCAGTTTGACGGCGGCTTCGACGAGAAGCGCGATGTGAAGGTAGAGAATTAATCTGCCTTTTGAATAGCATTGTCAGACCTTTTCAAAATCTATTTTTTGAGAAGGTCTGGTGATTTTATATCACATGCTATTGTAAACCGGAACGTACTCCCTTTCCCAAATTCCGATTCAACGGACATCTCGCCGCCCAGCTTGTTGACAATCATTTGGCAGATAGATAAGCCGAGTCCGGTTCCGGGAACGAACTTGTCGAATTTGGTGAATCGTTCAAATACATGGTTTAAATTCTCCTTATCTATCCCTTTTCCTGTATCGGAAACATAGAAAGATAATCCGTTTGGAATGACTTCATAGCCGATTGTAATAGAGCCTTCCGAGGTGAATTTGGCTGCATTGTTCAGTAAGTTGGTGATTACCTGTATCAGCCTGTTCTTTTCGGAATGGATAATGTACTTTTTATAAGGCAGGTTACAGATAAGTTTTACCTGCGATGGTAAGTGCGAATCATAGACCTGCTTCAAATCAGCAATGACTTCTGTAATATCAAAATCACTGTAGTTGAAGGTCATTTTTCCCGCATCGATTTTGGATATGTCGAGTATGTCGTTGATAATCTGTAGTAGCAAATCGTTGTTTTCTTCGATAATCTGGATAAATTCATCTTTATCCTCATGATCATCTGTCTGGGCGAGAAGCTGGGAGAAGCCGACAATGGCATTCAGCGGTGTCCGTATTTCATGGCTCATATTAGCAAGGAAAGCCATTTTCATCCGGTTGCCTTCTTCTACTTTTTCAATATGTGTGATATCGATCAGAAGGCCTGTTACGCTTTTAAGATTTCCGTCGGGAGTATATTCCAACGGAACGGAGAAAGTATTCATCCAACGATAATCCGTATCTCCGTCCAGCATGACGCGTAAATGCAGGTTACTGTATCCTTTGCATTCACGGGCACGTCTTTCTTGTTCCTTTTGCAAAATAAGACGATCATCCGGGTGAACAGTGAAGCTGAACGATCCGCGGATGAAATTACCGGGATTGACCGGGTCGGGATATATTCGCGTATATTCTTGTGTCTTGATATCCAAATCCCATTGGATAATATTGGCAGCCTGAATAGCCAGGTCGCTGCGTTGTATGTAATTGCGGAATCTTTGTTCGCGTTCTATCTCTTCTGTAATCTCTTCGCGTGTCCCGATTAGTTTGAGGACATTTCCGTTTTTATCATATTTAGAAACTTTGGCAATTAGTCTGACCCATCGGTATGAACAGTCAAGACCATTTATGCAGAATTGAATATTCAAAAGTTCGGAACGTTTATTCAGAATATCGTCGAATGCCTTTAAATAGGTTTCCTGATGTTCGGGGGCAATTGCTTTATAAATATCCTTTATTGTCGTATCCTGATTGAAAAATACGGATTCTCCGGCAGAAGAAAATATGCCGGTCTGATTGTCATATTCCCAGATAATCATATTTGTGATTTGTAGGAGTAAATCACGTTGCTGACGATTCTCTATCAGTTCCTGCACCTTATTTTTCTGGTCTGTGATATCTTTTTGGGTACCGATTAGACGGTCTATCTTCCCGTCCTCTCCACGTATGCCCATTGAATAAATCTCATACCAGCGTATTTCTCCTTCCGGTGTTAACAGGCGGAATTGTTCGATGCTTTGTTCGTGTTTCTCTTCAACAATGTCGGTGACCAGTTTGACATGACGTTCTCTGTCCTCGGGAACCAGTTGTTTGGTGACATCCCATAGTTTCATCCCCGGCTGTGGCACGGTATTTTCATCAGATAAATCGAAAGAGTCGCTTTCGGGAAGATAAGACCACACCGACAAGTTTCCGGCTTTTAAAGCCATTGCCAGTTTGTTCTTTTCATTGATAGTCTCTAACTGGGCTTCTACCCGTTTGGTCATATTTCGGAATATGCCGAAAGTATAATCTTCGAAAGGGATTATATATCCTTCGGCATAACCAATATGGCTTTCATTCTCTACTTCGTAATGAATTATATTCGATTTACGGGTTTTCATCGTATCCAGAAATGCATTCAGGAGTTCATTTCCGGAATTACCTCTTAAATTCTTATAGCTAAACAGCTCCCGGATAGTTTGCCCTTTTTGCTGTTGAGGCGTAAGGAACAAAGATATTTCGGGCTGATAATTAAGCAGGTCTTCAATAAAACCTTCTTTATTAACTATTAAAACGGTATCAGGAAGGAGTTCCAGGAACTGCTTCATGCCTGTCAGTGAGCTTTCATCATTCGCCATAGCCTATAAATTTCGGAGGTTGACTAGTCGACAAAGTTACTGAATATATTTCTCTCTGATTAAAAAACAGAATAGAATATATTAAAACCCGATGAAATTCACAACTTTTTGTGAGCGCAGGAGGATTACTGCTTTATTCGTTTTAAACTATAGTTCAGTCCGGATTCTGCTTTTTTGAAATCATCTCCAATTAAAGTGATTGTAGAATCATTCTCGCAAAGGAAATTCGTTGTTTCATCGCCATTATCGGAAATCAACTGCCAGACGGTGGCATTCTCATCTCCGGGTATTCCACGCAATGTCAGTCGTTTGCCGGTAGTGACGAAAGTAACATCTTTACCGTCTTCGGCTTCCAGGTAAGTCTGTGAAAGAGAGAACGTACCATCACCGCTATGTTCACGGCTACGGATTGTCAGGTCGTAACGGATGCCCGGGCAATCGGCGCAAGGCAACTCACCTTCATAAGTGAGCGTTTGCATTTTACCCAGGGAGTCATCGCTTTCCGCCTTGTCTTGCCGGTATATTTCTTTTTGGCGCTGGCTAATTGTCCATATACCATCTTCGAGACGTATATTCTTAGTGTCATCGTCTTCTATATTCCAGGCATAACCTCCGGCGGGAAGCGAGCGGCGGTCGAGTATTTCATTCGGTGTACCGTTTGAGAAAAATAACTCAGCCTTTAATGAGTCCGGGCTGAAAACGATATAAGCGGATGATTTACCATCGGTGGCTTCCAGTCGTATTCCCGATTCAAAAAGGCGGATACAATTTTGTTGCACTTCCGACCAGGTATAACCGGCAGAAGCAATACAGCCATGTTCGTCTTTATCATTTCCAACCATTTCGGCAGATTCGTTTTCAGCCTGGGATTCTTGTTTCGCTTTCTGTTGTCCACAGGAAAAAAGAAGGCCTGTGCAAAGGATAAGGGCAGATAGGATAGGCCCGTTGTTTGTTCTTTTCATCAGAATGAATGTTTTTAATTTGTTTATAAACGGATATCATTATACTATATAGAAACAAAGATAAGTTATTTTTTGTTCCTTTGTGGCTTGAATAAGATAAAGCCTGCAAGGAATGAGAACAGCTCTTTTTACTGTAATTTTTCTGATAATAGCATGTCTGTCGCCTCTCTGTGCACAAAATGAGACTGTGTTGCCTGACAGTTTAAAACAGAAGATGCCTGTTATCGAGTATAAATTCAATGCGAAACATCTGATACTTCCGGCTTCGCTGATTACAGTCGGGGCAGTCGGTACTGCTATTGACGGTATGAATGATTTTCATCTTTTCTCGCGGAAAAGCGATGTTAAGAAAATTCATCTCGATGATTATATGGAGTGGGGGATGCTGGGCTGGGTATTTGTTTGCGACCTGATGGGGAAGGAGAAGCATAACTGGGGGGACCAGCTTTTCCTTGTCACTCTGGCGGAAGGGATGAATGCCGTTATGACACGTACCCTGAAATATACGGTTAAAGAAATACGTCCGGACGGAGGCCCGTATTCTTTTCCTTCCGGACATACGGCGAATGCTTTTTTAGGGGCACATATGGCCTATAAAGAGTTTAAGGACAGCAGCCCTATATTGGCTTATTCAGGATATGCCCTGGCCCTTTTTGTTGCGGGTTCCAGATTATATAATAACCGGCATTGGGTAGCCGATGTCGTCGCCGGAGCCGGATTCGGTATTTTGTCCGTCGAACTGGCTTATCTCACCTATTTCCCTATTCGTAACGCTATTGCCCGTAAGATAAACCGTAAAGCGGCTCAAAATATGGTTATTGCTCCGACCTTTAATGAACAGGGAGGAGGAGTTTATTTCTCTTATTCGTTTTGAATAATCAGGATAACTGCTTATTGATAGCCAGTAATTGTTCGATATGTGTCCGGTCGTTGCTGAGACGTGGAATTTTGTGCTGGCCGCCTAATTTCCCTTTTTCTTTGAGCCATTCGTAGAAGGCGCCTTCATGGGCGATTGTGATTTCCAGCGGTTGAAGAGATATTTCCTTATAACGTTTGGCCTCATAGTCCGAGTTTAATTCCTGTAATGTTTTATCCAGTAATGAAGCGAACTCTTCCATGGAAGGAGGCATCTTTTCAAATTCGATAAACCATTGATGACGGCCTTTCGCCTTGTCGAGCATAAAAAGAGGGGCTGCTGTATATTCTTTGACGATAGCTCCGGTCTGCCGGCTGACCTTACTGATTGCTTTGTCAGCATTATCGACCATCAATTCCTCTCCGAAAGCATTGATATAATGCTTGGTTCTTCCCGAAATAACGAATTTATGCGGGAAAAGAGAGGTAAAACGCACCGTATCTCCAATCTGATAACGCCATAGTCCGCCGGAGGTCGTGATGACCATCGCGTAGTTTTTTCCTGTCTCCACTGCTTCCAACGGCAGAATGGTCGGATTGGGCATACCGACTTCCGACATAGGGATAAACTCGTAGAATACACCGTAATCTTGCATCAACAGCAAACTCTGATCCGCCGGATCATCCTGTATGCCGAAAAATCCTTCTGAAGCATTGTACGTTTCCATATAATGCATCTTGTCCGAAGGAATGAGGGCTTTATATTGTTCCCGGTAAGGTTCGAAGCTGATACCTCCGTGGAAGAATACTTCCAAATTGGGCCAGACTTCGGTCAGATAGTCCCGTCCGGTCTTTTTCAGAACAGACTTGATTAATACCAACATCCATGAAGGAACACCGGAAAGACTGTTTACATCCTTATTCCACGTACTGTCTACGATCGCTTTTATTTTGCTTTCCCATTCATCCATCAGAATAATCCGTTTAGCCGGAACACGCATCAGGTTGACCAGCGGATTCAGGTTCTGTAGCAGAACTGCGGACAGGTCGCCGCAATGGGATTTTTGATTTAAAGGAGAAGGACTGTGGCTACCGCCCAGAATCAATCCTTTTTTGGAGAAAAAATGACTTTCCGGATTATTTCTCAGATAGAGGGCAACCGTGTCGAAACCACCTTTGTAGTGACAGCCCTGCAATATTTCCGGAGTGACGGGAAGGAATTTACTTTTGTCGTTCGTGGTGCCGCTGCTTTTGGCGTACCACTTTACTACCGAAGGCCAGAGTATGTTCCTTTCTCCGTTAATCATCCGTGTAACGTAAGGCTTTATGTCGTCATATATCTGCAACGGGACACGCTGGCAGAAATCTTCATATCTTTTGATACTTTTATAATCATATTTCAACCCCCATTCCGTGTTGCGGGCTGCCGATAATAACGACCGTAGCTGCTTGCGTTGCAGCCGGTCGGTCTCCTGCCCATATTTTTCTATCTCCTTTTGACGGGGGCGGAAGAGTAGTGATATTGTATTTGTTAAAATATCCATGCTCTTTTTATTTGTATAGGTTGCAAATGTAGGCATTCTCTTTTTATTTATATCTTTGTCGTATACATAATTAACAAAACAATGAAAATAGGTATCCTTTCTTCGGGAGGTGATTGTCCCGGTATAAACGCAACGATTCGTGGTGTCGGTAAAACTGCCATAATGCATTATGGTATGGAAGTGATCGGAATTCATAGTGGTTTTGTTGGCTTGTTGAACAAAGATATTCAATCGTTCGACGAACGTAGTCTTTCCGGTATCCTGAACCTGGGCGGAACGATCCTGGGTACTTCCCGTGAAAAACCGTTCCGTAAACTACTCGCCTCCGGTGAAAGTGAAAAACCTCAGGTTATTATACAGAATTATGAAGAATTAGGATTAGACTGTCTGGTCTGTATCGGTGGAAACGGTACACAGAAGACAGCCGGAATGCTTTCTGCCCTTGGTTTGAATATTATTGGTGTTCCTAAAACAATCGATAATGATGTGTGGGGAACGGATATAACGTTCGGTTTCGATACGGCTGTCAATATTGCGACGGATGCGATCGACCGTTTGCATTCTACTGCCAGTTCGCATAAACGGGTCATGGTAGTGGAGGTAATGGGACATCATGCCGGCTGGATCGCTCTTTATGCCGGAATGGCGGGAGGTGCGGATGTGATACTGCTTCCCGAACTGGGATATGATATGGACAAAGTAAACCAGACGATTCTCGACCGTGCCCATCGTGGCAAACCCTATTCGATTGTAGTCGTTGCCGAAGGAGTGGAAACGCCCGATAAGAAGCGTCCTTCCGATTATATCACCCGTACGATTGAGGCGGCAACCGGAATAGAATCCCGTGATACGGTGCTGGGATATATCCAGCGTGGCGGTAATCCTTCACCTTTTGACCGTAATCTGGCTACCCGCCTGGGAGGACATGCGACGGAGTTGATTGCCAACCGTCAGTTCGGGCGTATGGTCTGCATGAAAGGAAATAATGTGGAATCGATAGCCTTGTCGGAAGTGGCCGGCAAATTAAAACTGGTCACTCCGGAACATGATCTGATCGTTCAGGGAGAAAGAATGGGGATTTCGTTCGGTAAATAATTAATTACCGAACTTCTTCATTGATTGTGGCATCGATACACTGCGTACTATTACTTATTGTTTGCTTGACCGGAGCCTGTTCCTGCTCCGTTGTCGAATCTTCCTCCGGAAGATCTTCAAACTCATGCTCGGCAGTTGTTTCGCCGGTCTGTTTCTTTTTCAGTTCGGAAATGAATTGCTGGAATACTTTATCCGTACGCAATTTCTTGATTGCCATCTTAGCAGCGTTCTGCTGTGACTCCTTTTTGGAATAACCGATACCGACGCCTATTTGTGTGTCGGCCAGTGTGACGCCCGTTTGGAAGACCGGATTGCCGTCATTGTCGGTGAACGATTCTATCAATTCGAATGTAATTTCCAGTTTATTTTTCTGGCTCCATTCTATCAGACTGGATTTGAAGTTTACTTCTTTACGGGCGATATTATCCAGGTCGATGTATTTATTGATGATTACATCTTCTACAAAATGATAACACATGCGGTATCCCTGATCCAGATAGATTGCTCCGATCAGTGCTTCCAGTGCATTGCCATACATATGATTATTGTGAGAACTCAGTTTGGCTGAGTAGACAACCATCTTGTCGAGTCCCAGTTCAACGGCTACGCGATTGAGTGTTTCGCGTTGAACGATTTTGGAACGGGTGTTGGTCAGGAAACCTTCCCGTTTATTTTGAAAATGTTTGTATACAATGTCTGCCACGACGGCATCCAATACGGCATCACCCAAGAACTCCAGTCGTTCGTTGTTCAGCCATTTTCCATCGCTGGCTTCCACAGAGGAAGATTTGTGCAGGAAGGCCTGTTCGTAAACGTGGATGTTATCGGGGTAAAATCCCAGTATTTTATATAAAGAAGAATAAGGCTCCTTATTCTTATGTTTGAGGAGCCTTATCTTTTTGTATAATTGTGTAAACACTTTACTTCACAAATTTTTTTACAATCATGCTGGCATTGTGACCACCGAACCCGAAGGTATTGGACAGTGCTGCGTTAACCGTTCTTTTTTGTGCTTTATTGAACGTGAAGTTCAGATTGTAATCGATTTCAGGATCATTGTCTCCTTCTTCATGATTGATAGTCGGAGGAACAATATCTTCATTAACAGCCATAATACAAGCAATTGCTTCCAATGCTCCGGCTGCACCCAGTAAGTGTCCAGTCATAGATTTCGTTGAACTGATGTTCAGCTTATAGGCATGTTCGCCGAATACATCCAGAATAGCTTTTGCTTCCGAGATGTCTCCTACCGGAGTAGAAGTACCGTGAACATTGATATAGTCTATCTCTTCCGGTTTCATCTCTGCGTCTTCAAGAGCATTCTTCATCACCAGTTTTGCACCCAGACCTTCCGGATGAGAAGCTGTCAGGTGGTAAGCGTCTGCCGACATACCTGCACCGACAATTTCACCATAGATCTTAGCGCCTCTGGCCAATGCATGTTCCATCTCTTCAAGAATCAGACAGGCTGCACCTTCACCCATTACAAATCCGTCGCGACTTGCGCTGAATGGGCGCGAAGCTGTTTCCGGTGATTCGTTTCGGGTTGAAAGAGCGTTCATCGCATTAAAACCGCCAAGACCGGGAGCCGCAATAGCAGCTTCTGCACCACCTGTAACAATTGCATTTGCTTTTCCTAAGCGAATGTAGTTGAAAGCATCGGCAATAGCATTGGTTGAAGATGCACATGCTGAAACAGTCGCAAAGTTCGGACCACGGAAACCGTACATCATTGAAATATGTCCTGCTGCAATATCTGCAATCATTTTAGGAATGAAGAACGGGTTGAATTTCGGACCGATCGTGTCTTTTGTTTTTTCATAACTGGCAACTTCTTCTTCAAAAGTCCTGATACCACCGATTCCGGCAGCGAAAATAACACCGATACGATCTTTATTCTCATTCTCCAAGTCCATAGCTGCATCTGCAACAGCCTGTTTGGCTGCGCTGATAGCCAATAAACTATAGCGGTCGCATTTGCGAGCTTCCTTACGGTCCATCACCTCTAAGGGATCAAAACCTTTAACTTCGCAGGCAAAGTGCGTTTTAAATTTTGATGCATCAAAATGAGTAATAGGTCCCGCTCCACTCTTCCCGTTGATAAGGCCCTCCCAGGTTTCTGCGAGGGTATTACCAAGAGGAGTAATGGCTCCAAGACCTGTTACTACAACTCTTTTTAATTCCATACCTTTAATTAAAAGGATTGATTACTTCGCGTTAGCTTCGATATAAGCGACTGCATCGCCTACTGTTGTAATCTTTTCTGCCTGATCATCAGGAATTGAGATACCGAATTCTTTTTCGAATTCCATAATCAATTCTACAGTGTCAAGAGAGTCTGCTCCTAAATCATTAGTAAAGCTCGCTTCGTTTGTAACTTCTGTTTCTTCAACACTTAATTTGTCAACGATGATAGCCTTTACTCTAGATGCAACTTCAGACATAACTTTTTCAATTTAGATTAATAAATACGAATATACTTTTTAAATTTGCAGTGCAAAGAAAAGAATTTTTTATGTTACAAAACAAATTTAATGCACTAAAAATGCGGAAAACTGCACATTTTTTCTTTTCGTGTGCACTAAAACATAGAAAAATATGAAAAACGTAGCAATTTTTGCCTCCGGTTCGGGTACAAACGCGGAAAATATCGCCCGGTACTTCTCTAAAAGTGAAACCGTTAAAGTCGCGGTTGTTTTGTCCAATAATAAGAATGTGGGCGTTCATGCACGCGTCAATAATCTGGGAATTCCGTCTTTTGTGTTTTCCCGCGACGAATTTGTGGAAGGAACCCCCATTTTGGCGAAACTGGCGGAATATCAGATCGATTTGATTGTTCTGGCTGGTTTTATGAATAAGATTTCAGATGCGTTACTGACAGCTTATCCGGGTAAAATCATCAATATTCATCCGGCTCTGTTACCTAAACATGGCGGAAAGGGAATGTATGGGATGCATGTGCATGAGGCTGTCGTTGCTGCCGGCGAGAAAGAGTCAGGCATAACGATACATTATATAAATGAGAATTACGATGAAGGTGATATCATTTTCCAGGCTAAATGTGAGGTGTTGCCTGCCGATACCCCTGAAGAAGTGGCTACTAAAGTGCATGCATTGGAATATGCTCATTATCCGCATGTGATTGATGACTTATTGAAATAGTAAGAAAAAGGTATAAAAAATTAAGCCCTACCGGTAATTTCTTGATCCGGCAGGGCTTTTCATCTATTAGTGGTTTAATCAGAATGTCATGTTCAATTGCATCACATAAGTACGTGGTGCCGATACCAGCATCGGGCGTGTGCAATATTCTTTATTAAAGAGATTGTTGATCATAAACTGGAATGATACGTCTTTCGTTATCTTTACGCCGGCACGCAGGTCGACTACACAATAGTCCGTATTCTTTTCTTTCCAGTATGTATTAAGCGTTTCTCCGCCGATATTTCCATACAGCAGCTGACGGATATACTCCATGGCATCCGGCTGTTCTTTTTCGCGCTCGTCTACCATCAGATAATCGACTGCCAGCATCTTACTTTTCCAAGTCACATTCATACCCAGGTTCAGGCGTTTCCACTGGAGATCAAGCACACCTTTCACCGTGTGTTTCTGACGATATTTCAGATATTTGGAGTCGTTGGATTTTTCCTTGGCACGGAGAGGGTCGTTATATTGTGCTTCGATTTCGTTCTTTTCCTTGTAATCGATATCCTCGGGTTCGATGAAAACATATCCCAGGTTATAAGATAACTTGGTGTCGGGATTGAAGTTGTAGAAACCGTTTGTACTTATCTCTGCCCCATAGATGCGTGCTTTGGATACATTGTAGAATTGTGCACCGATACCCGGCATCTGACCTTTGGCAATGATACCCAGGATTTCCTGTGTGCTGTTGGCATAGGCATAAGAGTTGGGGTCGAAGAAGCCGAAACGGAATTCGATCATGTCCGTATATTGCGTATAGAAACCGGCCACATCGAAGAATCCCATCAGATTACCGAATTTATATCCTTGTTTGAAACCCAGTTCTGCATTTACCCCTTTTTCTGCCTTTACTTCATTGTTCGGGAATACACCGACTCCACCGATATCCTTGCGGGCATATTTCTCGGTCAGAGAAGGATAACGATAGCCTTGTCCGAAACTGGCCCGGATAAAGCTGTAATCAGCCAGTTGGTAATTCAAACCTGCACGGAAGATAGGTTTGACAGGTACTTTAGCTCCGAATATCTTTGTGTCGGCTTCACGAAGAAAATCATCCACACGATAATATTCGGCACGCATACCGGCAGACACGCTCAGACGGTCGAAAAAGCGTTGGTCATACTGGAAGAACAGGGCTGCATTGTCGCTATCGTGATTGCCTGTCGTTACAGAGGTGCTTCGCATATGTTCGTAAGTGGCTCCGGCTGTGATCTGTGTACCGTTGTCCCATTTTTTGTTGAACTGGTAATCCAGATAATACGTATAATTCTTGTCGATGGTTACCGGGTCAGCTTTCGGGTTGATCGCATTGGACAACCAAGGGATCAGGTCGGAGGTACTGCTAGGAATACCACGTTTCATCACCCATGAAAGCAGGTCGCAGTAATCGGCTGTAGTCGCTGTCGGGAAAATACTTCCCAGCAGATTGGTTGTTCCGTTTACCAGTCCGTTAAGGTCGCCTTGCAAAGCCGGCTGGATGATTGGATAGAGTATGCTGTAATCGCCGTTTTGTACGTTTTGCACAATACCGGTAATGGCATTGACATCAGTACCCATATTTCCCAAAATGTCCGTGATTGACTTCCCGCTGTTCGAGCCGTCTGCAATATTGTCACCGCGGTAATAGAAGCGGGCCTTTACCTTGTGGGAGGTATTATTATTCGGGTTTGTAAAATTAAAGAACGGGTCGATGTAGAAAGTATTTGCTTCGCGTCCCATATTGGCAATGGGAGACGGTTCATAAACATCTTTCGGCGAACGCCAGAGGAAGAAATCGGCATATTTGTCACTCATGAAGTTTACGTTGAAACCATAGTTCAGCAAATTGCCGTCTTTCATCGGCTGATGGTAAGTCAGGTTACCGCCGGCACGAAACCGTTTGTTGTAACCTTGTTTTTTATATCCTTCGTCGGTAAACATATTCAGTCCGGCCGATACGTCGAAGTTTCCGATGCGGCGGGCATGTGAGAAGTCTATCCCTTCATAAATCGGGTTGCGGATACCGGAGAATACGTTTTTACGCAGGAATGGCTCTACCTCATATTTACCTTCTTTCCAAAAAGATTTGTCGCTCCACCGGTATTCCTCGTTGTCGGGATCGCCGTAAATACCTAAATAAGTACGCAAGGTCGTTACCGGTGTCAGGCTTGGCCGTTTGGTCCGGATGTTGATTACACCGTTCAGGGCAGACGAACCGTACAGTACGGAAGAGGCCCCTTTCATAACTTCTACCTGTTCGATATTTTCCAGCGGAACGATATTCCAGTTAATGATTCCTGTACCCGAAGTAAGCGCACTCATTCCGTCGATCAGCACAAGGCTTCGTGAACCGACGCCGTAGGTCCAGCCGTTACCACCACGGATAGAAGGCTGTTTGTCGTTGATATCGACTCCCGGCATTGTATTCAGTGTGGCACTCAGGTCGGTTGGCGCTTGCTTGGTAATATCTTCGGCCTTCAGTAAATCCATGGAGACGGTGACATTGCTTAGTTTTTGTTCAAAACGTCCGGCACTGACTACCACATCTCCCAACAGGTTGGCTTTTACCTGCATGAATATATTTCTTGTCTTCGTTTCATTCCGGTTGATTACTACCGGGACCTGTTCGTTCTCATAACCGATGTAACTGAACAGCAGGTCGACACCCCCTTCCGGAAGGTTGATCTGATAAGAACCGTCTGCTTCGGAAATTGTACCGTTTGTTTCTCCCGTGATCCTTTTATAGGTAATATTGACTCCCGCCAATGGCTCATTGGTCTCCTTGTCATATACGAATCCTTTCATGATCTGTCCGAAAGCAGGACCGGTCAGGAAGGCAAGTAAAAATAGTATTGTATATTTTTTCATGTCTGTACTCTTTATTTATTATTGTATCTCCTTTTGTTTGCTTAGCATCATGCCTAGTTCCAGTGTTTTTGTTTGTTGCAGGCTACTGGCAAGCATTTCAAGCAAAGATGTTATCATCGGTCCCATCGGTCCGCCAAGTATTTCTTCCGGAAGAAGATCTTTTATTAAGGGTAACAGCGGAAGGAAAGCTGCAATTTCATCTTTATCCAGATACAGGAATATATCTCCCTTATAAGCGATTTGTCTGCCCATGCTGCTGTAAGGGGCTTCCGAATTTTTGCGGATATTCATCCGGATACCGGTAGTACTCCATTTATTAAGCTGCTGGTAAATGGCCGCGATAACGGAAGCATCGAGGCCGCCGTCTGCCTTAGTCTTATTCTGTTGAATCTGGTAAAGAATCATATCAATGTTGGGGACTATATAAAGTTCTGAGTCGTCTTTTACATAATAAGAAGCCAGATTGATCGGCGAAGTGAGCCATTCGCTCTCTTTTCTGTTCGGGGGAGTATTTATCAAATCTCCGATAGCTTTACCTTCCGGCATGGTGGCGTAGCGGGCTGTGATATTGCCATCCGGATTGAAAGAGACTTCATTGATAAACCAGCAGATCAGGTTTCCTGCAATAGGCTCCAGTATGGGAACTACCTGTCCCAGAAGAGCATTATCAGTTACTATATGAAAGGCATGGCGCATCAAAGTATATTCTCCCAAAACAGGGTCTGTTTCAGTAGATTCCCCACCTTGTACCGGATACCATGTTCCATTTGAAGTCAGTTGGTTCGATGCTATTTTTACATCGGTCAGATCGAGTGTCATCTTGCCTTTTTCAACATTTCCTTTATAAGCAAAAGTAGTGCCGTTGTTTCCGGTTCCGTTTCCTGAAAAAGAGTAACTGTTGCTTCCGGAAGTAACTGCTACGTTCTCCAGTAATGTTGTGGCTTCCCCGGGGAGGACGTAATGCAGTGTAATGGTTGCCGCATTGTTATCGGTTAGTTTGAAAGAGACATCCTTACCGATGAACTCACGTCCACTGTAAGTCAGGTTCAGTGTATTGCCACCTTCCGGTGTGCTCAACTTATTGGAATAGATTCCGTTTAATTCGGAACCGCCATCATCATCATTGTCATCGCAGGCAAACAGGAAAGGGACCATGCAGATAACATAAAGAAAGTTGCGCAATAAATACTTGTTCATTTACTTTTCTTTTTATTGTTTAATTTTGATGATACAAAGTACTGATATAACTTTGTACCAAACAATAGCTATATTTCAGAATCAATATTCCATTATTAAGAATTGACCTTTTGGTGGTATAATAACTATCTGTATATTAGTGTATGGTAAAATGACATTATTAATAATAGAATATCGAATGTGAAAAATAGACATTGACGGATATGTTTATATCTCCTTTCTTTGTTCTCATTATGTTAATGAGTATATTGTTAGGATTTTTAGCCTTTTTGGTCCGGATGCTTTTTAAAAGGAAGATAGCAGATAAAAAGGTAAGTGAGGCTTGTGAGGTAAAAGAACAATGTCTCCCGGATGGCAAAGAAGGCAAAGAAGTCTGATTTGTGATGAAAAAACTACGTCTAAAATATTGAAGAATGAAAATACTGCTTGTAACAAGAGGATCGCAAGGCGATGTACTGCCTTATCTGGCTGTAGCCCGCGAGTTGGTTAAACGGGGTCATGAGGTGACGGTAAATATTCCCCATGTTTTTGAGGAAATGGCAAAGAAATATCCTGTAAAAGTCGTTTTGCAGGATTTTGATAATATTGGCGGGATGATGGCCGACGCAGCCGAGAATAAACAGAGTTTCAAAAGGATTGTCGAGTGGACGCGCGAGGCGATAGACAAACAGTTTGTGCAGGTAATTCCGCTTTTGGAACAGAACGATGTTCTTGTAGCTGCTAATACTGAATTTGCCGCTACGGGGATTGCCGCGTATTGCAAGAAGCCGTTCGTCCGCACTTCTTTTGCGCCTTTTCTTCCGGGCGAGAAAATGCCTCCTCCTGCTTTTCCTTATCCGAAACCCAATCCGATCATTACACCTAAATTGCTTTGGCTGATGATGAACCGGGTATCCAACTATATGGTGAAGGATACGATAAACAAGAACCGTCGGAAATACGGATTGGCTCCAATCAGTAACTTTGGGGAGGATGCCGCAAAGAATAGTGATAACTTCTTATTGTACAGTCGATATCTGGGACATACCGATCCCGTCTGGGATAAACGTTTTCGCTGGAATATAGGTGGATACTGTTTCAATGATTCGTTTGAGTATGACGAAGAGGCTTATCAGGAATTGATGGCATTCATTAAAAAGGGAAAGACACCTGTTATCTTTTTTACATTAGGTAGTTGTACGTCGAACGATCGGGAACGTTTTTGCGGTATGCTGGCACGTATCAGTGACCGGAAAAAGTATCGACTGGTGGTTGGCTCAGGCTGGGCAAAAACAGGGGAGACTTTACAAGGAAGCGAACAACTTTTTTTGATGAAGAAACCGATTCCGCATCATTTGATTTTCCCTCATTGCGATGCCGTGATTCATCATGGTGGAAGCGGAACGACGCATAGTGTGGCACGTGCTGGTATACCTCAAATGGTCACACCTTTATTACTCGATCAGCCTTATTGGGCATATCGAGTACAAGTGCTGGGATTAGGTCCGGAACGAGTAAAAATCGCTAAAGTTTCCGAGAATGAACTGGAACGTAAAATAGCGGATCTTGTCGATAACCCGATTTATAGAAAGAATGCTGTCGCAATAAGTGAACAGATCAAAAGTGAACAGGGAATCGAAAACTTGTGTGATTATGTTGAATGCTTATTATCAAATTATAAATAATACCATTCCCCCATACCAATTTGTAAATTTAGGTTGATAGGCATTTTTTAACAGAAGGTGGTCACTCATTTCTTTTTCTTCCGGTAACTTTGTTGATGATAAGTCTTTCTGGAAGGCACCGAAGAGGAGCAGGCGATATTTGTTGTCATCTCCCAGCAGATGCCAGGGAGTAGCCAGGTTGGGCATGCCTTCTACTGCTTTCCGAAGATACTCTTCTGCTACAGATTGATTGCCACACCATCGGGTGATATATCCCAAACGGGCATAATCGGCAGGACCATCTGTCGGGGATGGTACTAATGTTGCCAACTGTTGTTGCAAAGCAAGGAAAAACACCGGATCGTTCTGCTGTAAATCACGGATACGTTTCCCGGTTAATAGACGGGGCATGTAGCGGATAGCATTGACTAGGGGTTGTAAAGCAGCTTCTTTTTCGCCTTGCAGATACAAGACATCCGACAAGGCGGAGAGATAGAGTGAGTTTTTAGGATAATGGGTTACCAGCTCTTCCGCCATCGGGAGGGCTTTCCCGAATGCTTTGCTGTCTATGTACAAGCGTGCCAACAGATAACGGATATGTATATCTTCCGGTTGCTGCTGTCGGGCTTTTTGTAATGCCAGCTCGGCAGCTTCTACAGCTTTCGGATCTCCTGTTTTCCGATAATATTGCATATAAAGCAGTCCGCGGTTGACCAGGTTCGGCGTTTGTTCCCCGTTTTGTTTCATCAGGCGGATGGCTTCGGTGTATTGCCCTTTTTCAAAAGCGGCTATACTTTGCCGAAGGTGTGATTCGTCTAGGTCTTGTTGGAGTATAAAGAAAATGTAACCAATATAGCAAACGGTTGTTATTGCGGGTAACAAATAGCCGGATACGGCAGGTTTGTGTTCCGTTTCCTCTTCCGGGAACTCTTCCTTTTGGAGAAAAGCCAGCATGGCGTAGACCATAAACAGGGAGAACGGCGTACTGAGCAGGGTTGCCTGCGCCATCTCTTTGGTCATTAAAGCCAGCAGTAGGCAACCGAGCATACAGCTTTCCGGTTGTTTCCTGCGTTTGATAATCGTGCGACATATTGCAATAGCCAATATCTGATAAAGCAAGCAGCCGATGATACCTTTTTCTATTAGTAGCTGTACAAGAATGTTGGGGGCGTATGATGTGTAAGAATGTGTTATATCTTGATTCAATGTCTGGTCGATAGCAAAGGTGTAATTGCCGTTTCCGTATCCGAATATCGGGCGTTGCCTGAATGTGTCCCACCCAGCTTGTGTGGCATTGATTCGTCCTTCGGTGCTTTGTTGCTGGGAGACGGTGCGGTTCATTTGCAAAGTAGTCTTCATCTCGCGGGGGAAGCAGATCCCGGTTAGCACGATGGCAGCCATACTGACCGCAAACAAACGAATCTTTTCCTGTTTGGACTTTACAAACAGCAGCCAACAAATCAGATAGACCCCAAGCGCGATGTAAGCTCCCCGTGAAAAAGAGAAGAGGAGGGCTAATACGGTGAGGAAAATAAATATCCCGGAATATTTACGGATTAAGCACACCCATCCCAACAGGACCAGCAACACTTCCGCCCATACGTTGGTGATATATCCCAGCGGACGGAACAGGAAACGAAAATGGTAGGTATCCTGAAAGCCGACACCCAGTACAGACTGTCGGAAGACAAAGAAAGAACAGATGGCTAACAATAAAGCCGCTCCGATAGGCAGGTAACAGCCTTGCTGGAGTTGCCGCGTAGCTTGCGCAGAGCCAAAGAGCTTGCGTAGTACGAAATAGACCGTCAAGCAAAAAAGAGACAATAGACTGTAAGAAATGGCAGGTGTCGTACATGCAGCGTTCAGGCATGAAATCAGGTCGTAAGCCGTGATTAGACAAAGGCTATAGTCAACCATCGTCCATTGTTGGAAAGGAAGCGGGCGCAACAGAACAAAACTGGCGGTCAACAACAACAAGCAGATTTTTAGTTTATCTTCTGCCTGAAACAAAAGTATAGCCATTATTACAATAAATAGAATGACTATACCAGTATATTTCCAATGGGTTTTATTCGGATTACTTTGTGACATATCGTTTTATTAAAGGTTGAACCAACTTCCACAACATGTATCCGATTAAAGCCAAGAATAGTAATTGAGATCCGATATTGCGTAACAGGGCAAATGGAGGTGTCATGCCGTTGGATAGATAGAGGATCAATTCATTGACTGCATCCGGGAATGTACGAATAAATTTGTATAAGAAGTTGGGGATGATATAGAAAAAGTAGAAACCCATAAACAGGTTTACCACAATTGAATAGACCAGTAGTCCATATTTTGCAGCGGGACGTATTTGAAGGAGATAGGGAACCGTTTTTACTGGTAGTTTACGCATGCGTTTGTACCAATAACCAAGTAACTCTTTCGAACGGGTACGCAGGTTTGGAACGCCCAATAGGTCAGAAGCAATCCAATAACCGTCAAACTTAAAGAATGGGTTCAAGGTCATCAAAAATCCGAAGTTCATGATTAGGATGAGGTAACGCAGAATATCGTTTCCTGTTAGGAAGAAACCAATCAATAACCCGATCAACCAATAACTTTGGAAATAAACTCCGGCAATATTAACTATGCAACGTTGAATTCTATTCAGTTGCCATACTTCTGATACGTCAGTATAGAGTACCGGAAAGGTTAAGTATAACCCAAAACCGATACCACCGTGTTTTACACCAAAATGTTTACAGGCGGAAGCATGGCCGAGTTCATGAAAGAAAGAAGAGGAAAGTATAAAGACAAACAGTCCGACAACCATATAGATATTTACTTTTGTGTTAAATATCAACAGGTCGTTGGTTGTCAGAAAGAAATAGGCATCCAATAATAAGGTAATTGTCAATACCGCTAGCATATACGTTTTGTTAAATAAAAAGCGGAATGCATCTGAGAATTTGTCGATAGTAGATGCACTGAACAGTTCCTTTTCATAGAGAAAAGTCCGCTTTTTTTCTTTAGAGGAGAAAAGAGGGGTAATGAACTTACTTATAATTTGTTCTACTTGTTCAGAGGTATATTTCCCCTCTTTTCTGTTTACATATGTAGCGATGGCTTCCTCTTCCACCGGAGACTCCTGTAATACTTTTACCAATTCCACGATTGGAAGGCTTGCTTCGTAATATTGTCCGTTGTATGACAAAAGATATTGCCTCTCTTGCGTGGAAGAGGATAGCGGATGAATAGTAATATTATTGTATTTGTTCATTATCTTACTTTCATAATTGCACTGTTAATATTTTTGTCTATACTATTTGATTCTCGATCTGTTTTCTTTCCAAAATCGAAAGTGTAAGAGAATTTAATATAAGCAGTCTGTTGATAAATACGACTTGTTTGTATCTGATTGTATTTATATATACTATAATCAGCATATTCTTTGTAACGAACATGTTTGGAAAAAAGGTTCTCTGTACCTACTTCTGTCATCCAATTTTTCCCACTATAACGAATAGACATTCCATAAGTCGCTGGTATTTTCATAAATACCAAAGCCGTTTTATCCAATATTTTTTGAGGTGTTTTTGCATAAACATTGAAAGCAAATGATTTAATAAAATAGTTTATATCAAATATTGCGACATAACTATGTTGCTTTAATATTGGCTTATGAGGAACATACATATATGCGTAGTTAAAATCTGTCTTTATACGTAAATTGTCCGAAATGCGATTAGTTATTGATATATCTGCTTTAGCTGTATTATAAGAATCATCTGATGCATAACTACTGATCAATTTGTCTTCTTCCAAATAGTAATTAGTATATATATTGTTTATATCTTCTGTATACCATAATACACATTGGAAATTGAATAATCGATGGAGTGTTCCTTCGTATAATATGTACCATGCATGCATTTTTGTATTATCAAGATATGGATTTCCACGTTTAATACGGTAAAAGTCAATATCTTGGCTCACAGAGTTTAAATAGCTAATATTGGGTTGAGTGGTCCCTAGATTATATCCACATCCGATCATTTGTTTAGAATTTATATTGTGAACAATCCAAGTGTTAAGTCGCTTATTCCAAGAGCTTGAAAGATCATATCCATGTAGTTTATAATTTAGCCAAGTAATGATAGGGGATATCATAAATTTTGTTTTTTCACCAAAATTGTGAATATACATAAGTTGAAATAGGCTTTCTCCTGTCCACAAATGTTGCCACGATTTATAATTTCCATTGTAGTTTGAAGAGGTAATGTTGTGATAATGAGATATTCTACCATAGAAGGAGTTAGATTCATTAGGATCATATTGATATGCTATTTGCCCATCAAATGAATATAAATCTTCGTTTGTATTTGTATAAGTTTGTTGATTTTCTTCTATGTAAGTTCTTGCGTATTTATTGTTTGTATATCTACCATTCATTCTGGCAGTTAATTGCTGTTGTTTATTTAGATTAAATGTTCCTTCTAAATTTAGAGAAGCACGTATGCTTTTACTATTACTGTTGTCTGTTGATAATATATTGTATTCATTCTTGTTTTCTGAATAATTTAATATTTCATTTTGATTATTATGTGGTGTGATATCATGAATCACAGAGGTACTGGCTGACAGATTATGCTTTTGTGTATTATTAGCTATTTTGAATTGTGCAAATTGTTGATTATTACAATAATCAGCTTCTTGGTTTTGAGTGTTTCTATTGATTGTATGATTATTGAGAAACATATTTTCATCCTTAGTTATTTGTATGCCGTCATAACTTTGCATATTATGTCCTCCCCAAAATGAATAATAAGTATTATTATTACAAAATTTGGTTCCTATATTATAATCTCCTTTCAGATACCCTATGTTTTGTTCTCCACTTAAGGTAATATAGCCGCCTGTTTTATGAGTCTTAGTGATATAGTTGATGGATGCGGCATCACCGGTAAATGGTTTTTTGGTAGGTAGAATATAATATTCAATTCGTTCTATGTCTTTGGGTTGTAGGTTTTGTATCTCTTTGGAGTCTGCTTTTATCCCATTAATATATAGTGAAGCACCTCCAGTTACTGCATTTACAGTCTTTGTTTTTCGATTTACAGTAAGTCCAGGTATCATTAGATTGTATAACACGTCATAACCGGAAAAAGAATTTTTAATTTGTTTTTTATCTGGAATTATAAGTAAATGATCATTTTTCTTTATAAATGAACTTGCGGTAATAGTTACATCATTTAGTAAGATATTATTTGTTTTTAATATGATAGTAGGTAATTCAAGAGTGGAATTATACATTTCAAAATTGAAATATTGATTTATATAGCCAATGTGACTAATGGCTAAAATATATTTACCAGCATCAATGTCTTCAAATTGGAAGTAACCATTATTATCTGTTATTCCTCCTTTTATCATAGTAGAATCTAGAGATAAAACTTTTATAGTTACAGCTGGTAAATCAATATTTGATTCATCTTTAATATTCCCTTTTACAATATTTTGTGCTTGCAAAATGCTTGTAAGAGATAAGATGATAAGGAATAAATAATATTTCATATGAATAATTTAAAAGATATTGATAAATATAAAAAGTTGGAGAAACTCTATATTTTTTATAAATAAAGAGTCTCTCCAGTTTTAGATGTAGGATTAGTGTTTGTTGATGGCAATAATACCACCACAATTACCTTCGCAATTATCTGTAAGTGATACAGATTGAGATAAATCCTGGGTAGAGGCTAGATCTAATAAGCCCCCAATTGCAAGAGGGTCTGTTTCTAATCGATCCTCTAATTTTTCTACATCAAATTCTGAAACAGCTGAATTTAAGGAGAGCATTTCTTCATTCTCCATTTCTACTTTTCTCATGATAAATTAATTTAATATAATTCGGCATATGCCTTGTTTACTGTTTGATTAAATAGTTCTTTGAAAGTCGAACATTGATTTTCCCTTTTATTCATTATGAAATAGTGATAAGGGCATCCTCCACCACAAAAGAGAGCATATTTACAATGGTTACAAGGTTTTCTTTGGGCGATATCAGAATTGTGCCATCTATTTAAAACATTGTCATTCCATATTATCCCTTTTGAGGAATAAGTGCCTTCTACAAACTCTTTTTTCCCTATTACTTCCCAACAAGGATAAATATTCCCAATAGGGTCTAATACATAACCTCCTGATTGAGCTGTACATCCTATAGGATTAAAAGGTCTAGATCGCTTATTTTTTAATGCGTTATAAATTTTGTAATATTTGTTATTATCTAGTGGATCTATTCCTTGATTTATTTGTTTAGTTGTGAATTTTTGTAATGGTATAAATTTTAATCCTTTACGTTCTGTTTCTGTGAAATAATCATACTCTCTTAATCTTGCAGAGTAGATTTTAAAATTAGGATAATTAAAGAACTGATTTTCTTTGAAATAATCCTTTAATTCTATGAATTTTCCCAGATTGTATAAATCTGTATTCATTCGAACTACAATTTCTATATCTTTTTCTAAAGCTAGTTTAATATTTTCTATAATTCTGTCAAACGTATTATTATCTTTATAATGAATTCGACGTTGGTTATGCATCTCCTTAGGACCATCAATGGTTATTTGAAGTTTTTTTATCTTATCAGGAGATAATAAATTTAAGAAATGATTTATTTCATATCCATTTGTGATTGCAATGAATTGATATCCTCGTTTACAACCTTCCTCTACAATATAGTTTACGACTTCTTTATTTTCAGCTAATAAAGGTTCACCTCCATAAAGGGTGATTACATTACACCGTAATTCTTTGTGTGGTTGTATCATTTCTTGTATGTTATAGGCTATGTCTACTTGTTTCTTGGAAAATGATAGTTTATTTTTTCCATCTTTTTTATCTCTTTCCTCAAAACAATAGGGACAGCGAAAATTACAATTATAAGATATTACCCATGTAAAATAGGAGTTTAGAATATCACTGCCTTTGTGTAAAGCTTTTGCTATTCTTGCGACGTAAGCATATTCTTCTTCTTCTGTTTTAGTTGTTATATATCCTCGACTTAATAATAAATTCAATGTATTATTGGATAAATTGTTAGTCTTGGAAATGTTTTTTATTTTATCGAATAAATTTGCCGTTATAACATCTGCGGCTCCTGTATAACCATGAATTAGCATATATTTATCCTTATCTTTTTCCAGTTTTACAGGAATTGTATAAGAAGATGTTCTTAGCGTTTTCATATTGTTTAATGCCAAATTACTTTATTCTCTTTTATTTCAAAAAATCTCTCCGCTTTCCCTTTGGTATAATCGCGTAGCCAATACAAAGCCCCTTTCGACATCTGCTTGTAAAGCAGTCTGTCATCTTCGGTGGCTATTTGCTTACCTAATGATTTCCATTCTCCTTGTTCCAGATAGAACAATTCATATTCATGTCCTTTACGGATACCGTTATCATCGTTGCGGATGATGTAACGGATTTTGGAGATGGTTGCCTGTTGTTCCAATTCCAGTCCACCCCAGCTAAGCGTGTCGTTGGTGTGGAAGAAGGTCAATGGATCCCCATCAAACATGACTTCTGCTCCATTTCGGGGGTAATAGAGACTTGGTTCGTAATCGCCGATTACTTTTCCTTTTAAAGGCGTATCGTTATCCTTGGTATAAAATTCCAATTCTGCTATATTCCCACACGTTTGGTCGGACGACAGGTAACGGAGATATTTTACCGGTGTTGTCGGATTTTCGGAAGTAACGGTAGTGTACTTGAAATTCGGTTCTTCCGTGAATGAGTAAAATGTAACAGCATCACTGAAATCCGGGCGGTTTGCCCCTTGAATCTTTCCTCCTACCATGGTAGGAGGGAGGTAATCCAGATAGTTGGCATCCCGATGTTTTCGTTCCAATACGTATTCCATGGTCTCCGTTTGTGGAGTGTAGAATGATATTTGTCCTAAACTATCCAGCAGGAAAGCATCGCCAACCGGTTCCAGTTTGTCATTCCGGTACAAGGCAGTTTGATATACAATATTGGGCCCTACTGCTTTAAAATCGACTTTGTTTCCGGAGATTGTTCCCCAATCTATTGGTATCCAACCTTGTGTGTCGAATACACAGAGGTAAGCAAACCTACGATTGGGTTGTTCCGGTAATGGAATAGTAATATCTTTTGCTCCGATAAACGGATAATTGCCGGTCACGTCTAATAGATTGGCGTTCATGAAAAAAGGAGGAATTGCCTCATTCTCGTGTTGCATGGCCAATGAATTAGGCTGTTTGCCAAATGTTTTTTGATATACTTTAGGAATTGCGTTTTTGAAACGAATCAGATGTTCGTCCGGATTTTGTTCTGAGCCGGAGAAGTCGTGTGATGTCTTATTGTTGTCGTACACAACATTGAATACGTGCGAATTGTTATTGTCTCCCCAATGAGGTACGATTTCTACAGCAACCGGTATACCGACTGCCCGCATGGCAAAAACAGCCTGGTTTGCATAATCTCCGCATAAACCGAATTTGATATCAACCAATGTGGAGGGGCGCAAATCAATCGGCAAAACAGATGATTCTGCAATATGGATGGTCTGTTTGATCAGTTCGTTATTGATTGCAGTGCAGGCTTGTATGGCTGTTTGAATTGTATCTGATTTCAGGAATGGTTCAAATCGTTCCCGATACAATTGGCGCCAGCTTTCCGGCAGTTCCGATCCTACACGATAGGGCAGGATCAGTTCACAGAACTTATCGAAACTTAGGTGTTGGTTCCAAGGGCGGTTCCAGGCAGCAAAAACCTCTTCGATGTTTTCGATCAAGTAATCGGCAGACAACGTTTGGACATCTATGGTCACTGTAGGTTGCTCTTTCAAATATTGGGCTTTGCTGCTGAAATCAGCATAAATGGCAGGAATATCATATTCTTCCTGTTGGATTTGATAGACCGAATCGATAAATGTATAATATTCATCGATGGCTTTTCCTGTGTAATAATATTTGTCTGCCATATTCTCAATCAGGAAAAGGGCTGCCTGCAATTTGAGCGAATCTCCTGCTTTCTGATAATGCCGAATGACGTGGAACAGTTCTTCCCGATTACTCCCTGCCTTCGACAATGTTTCCTCTATGCCGGGGGAAGGTGTCGAAGTTTGACAGCCGTTCTCCAGCAAAAGGAATACTCCAAAACAACCGATGATATGGCGCGTTTTCATCTTTGTATAGAATTAAATGGTTGTTATTTGTTTAAATACCAAACTACCGGTTGGTTGTCTTTTGTCAATATTACCTGATAGTTGCCTTCCGGCAGATCGGACAAGGGGATAACCAATGATTCTTCGGCCGGAATGTTTATCAGGTCGGCATAGATTATTATACCGTTTGCATCTACGACCTGGATGTTGATATGATTGTATTGTTTGTCGGAATGGATGTAGAGGTCGTTCCCTTCTATATTTATGTAGAGGGAGATTGAACGGTTGTCTTTATCAACCCATTCATTTTTATTTTTATCTGCTTTTGCTTCTATTGGGAAAAAAGCAACAGAAACAATTGCTACCAATAACATTGTTATGAACTTTCTCATCTTCATTTTGCGTTATGTATTTGTTTTCGGACGCAAAATTAGAATCTACAGTTTGTACAGGGGGTGAAACTGCGTTCACAAATTGTTCACATTTTGTTTACACGTATATAACGGATTATAAATCAAGGATAAACCGATCGAATTCTTCTGCCTTTCCCTCTTTTCCATGTAGCTTTTTATATAGGCGTACACGGGAGTTGCTGATGGCAGAAGCACTGCGAAGAAGGATTTTGGCTATTTCTTTGACCGGGATTTGTATCTTAATCAGGTAGCAAATCCGAAGTTCATGTTGAGATATTTGCGGATATAATCTGTAAAGGCGATTAGTGAAATCGTTGTATGCTTGGTCAATCGCTTTTTGCAACTCCGGCCATTCTTCGTCGGAAACTTTTGGTTCGTCTTGAGCTGCCTGTTTATGAAACAATAGGTAAATGTCCGATTGCTTCAAAGAGTCTTCCTGCAAACTTTTCTCATCTCGTATGCTTCGGATCTTTTGATTGTTTTTCTTTAATAGTTCTATCTGTTGGGTCAACTTTTCTTTTTCTCCTTGAGATTGTTCGATCTCTTTTTCCAGTTTGGCTATTTTTTGTTCATTCTCTTTGATTCGGTTCAGGCTGTTTTGTTCCTGTTCCTTTTTTATATCAGCAATTCGCTGTTCTTTTTCTATAATAAGCCTTCTTTGTTTTTTTCTATATCGGTAAACCCATATAGCAATACCTATGACAATAATTATTGCAATAATTAATAATGTGTTTTTGTCTTTGTTCTTTTCGGCTAATATCCGATTTGCCTCTTCTATATGTTGATAGTTGTAAATTGCATGTATTTTCCCAATGGTTTCTGTACGAGTAATTGTTTCAATAGAGTCTTTTATCTCCAAGCTCTTTAGGGCATAGTCGAAAGCAGACTGATAGTTCCCTTTTCGAGCTTCCAGTTCGGCTAAGGCTTTGTTGCTGGTGCTTTTCAACCATATATTTTGATCGCTTTTGTTGGTTTGCAGGGTTTGTAAATAATAAAACTCAGCCGAGTCGGGTCGCGATATCAACGTATGATATTCAGCCCATCCTTGTAAATAGATGGCATTGTCTTTAAGTTCCGGAATCCGGGAAAAGATCTTTTGAGTGGAATCCGGTTTATTCCAACCCAAGTAAACATTCGCCAACTCGATTGATATTACTTCGATTATCTCCGGATCATTTGTTTCGTATGCTTTCCGGTAAGCTGCCTGGTAGTAATATTCCGCACTGTCTAGTTGCTTCAATTCATTGTGCATCCGTCCTATGTTCCGAAGTGCATATGCCTGTCCCGGATTTTCTTCTATGTTGAAATATTCATACGATTTTTGATAAACCTCTAAAGCATCTTCATATAGTGATTGATAAGCCAATAACCTTCCTATATCTTGGTAGATTCGTCCTAAAGTCAGATATTGTCGGCTATGTTTACTCGCTTCAGCAGCTTGCTGGCAGACGGCAAGTGCTTGCGGGACATTCTGCATATCCTGATAGACGGTACTTAAATAATAGTAGGCTTCCATCAGCTTGTCTTCATCCCCGTATGATTCGTAGAAACGGACTACCTCTTTCATCAACGAATCCGAATCGTGCCGTATATATTCTTTATATTCAGCTTTTGTCTTCAGCAATCTGTAGTACATCCGAGTCTCTTTTGGTTCATTTCGGATAACGGAATCAAGCGAAGTCAAATATATGAGCGCACTGTCCGAATGTTGCTCCATACATCGCATGGCTTGCAACATGGCTGCCGGATAAGGCCTGTTTAGTTGACAGGCATAGAGTATGATTAGTCCGGCGAAAAGTAATATGGGTTTAAGTCGCTTCATTCGGTTACAAAATTAATGAAAAAATTGCGAAATTCCCACGTTGACAGAATAATGCCAGGGCAACCACACCAAATTGTTTGAAAAGGGGGGCAGTATACCAGTTTAGGAGGGATGAGTTCCCCACTTTCCCCATGCCTATGGGGGGGGTTCCCCACAAGCATGGGGAATATGCCCCACATATATGGGGAAAAACCCCCACTGTGGTGGGGAAATCCTTTTCCCCTTACCAAGCATATCGTTTTTACTGGGTAATCTCTACCGCAGTTTGTTCCTGTTGAAATGCGGTCCAGCCTTGAAGATAAAAAAGAAAGTGGATAAAACTGTCAGGCAGGCTCCAAACAGATAAGCGTGGTTGAATCCACCGAATTCCTGTGCGATACTTCCGCCGATCATTAATCCGATTCCGATACCGACATCCCAGCTAGTGAGGTAGGTGGAAGTTGCCGTTCCGCGCTGGCTGTTGGGTGCCAGATTGACAAACAGGGTGTTGAATGCCGGGAACATGGTTCCGAAAGCAACACCTTGTGATAAAGCGATGGCTATATATAAATAGGAAGTGAACGTCGGATTCCATTTCATCAATGCATCGAGGGAAGCGAGCGCAAAGAAACTGGCACATGCCAGATACATCCCCAATGTAATAACCAGTGTGATACGCCCTTTATCTACTTGCCGGCCGGAAAACAGCCTGGAAGTCGCGAGTCCGATCGCCATAAAGGTGAAATAAAGTCCTGAATTGACAGATATACCGATCTCGTCGGCATACATTGCCACATAGGTGGTTGTCATCCCGTAAGGAATGGAAAGCATTAGTAGTGATATTCCTGCCCAAAGGCCTTTTACCAGGAAGAAGCGGTCGAGCGAAATCGGTTCTTTCTTTACCGGTTGCTTGTAAGGCGTTTTAACCAGATAAGCCATGATAAATCCCAAGAAGCAGGAAACCAGCGAGCAACTGAAAATCACTTCATAACTGAAACTGTTATGCATGAACAATCCGATCATCGGACCGAAACTCATTGCCAGATTATTCGCCATCCCGTAATATCCAATTCCTTCGCCACGACGTGAAGAAGGAAGAATGTCGATCACGATCGTATTACCCGATACCGTGACCATCCCGAATGCGAATCCGTGAAGAATACGCAGCACAATGAAAATACTCAACACGCTGGCAATCATATATCCGGCGAAAATGACCATAAATATAGCATAAGACAGTAGATATAACGGGCGACGGGCAAAGGTATCCAGCAGATATCCGGAAAACGGACGGATACAAAGACAGGCTATCGTATAACAGGACAGGATAAACCCGATCATCGACTTATCCGTCATAAACCGTTCCTGTAAATAGAAGGGCAGGATTGGCAGTATCAGGTAAAATGCAAAAAACAGCAGAAAATTAGCCGTTAATATGTTGCAAAAACCGGGTGATAATAACTTGTCTTTCGCCATAGCAGTGAATAGTAGAATGGTATTATTTGAAACCTAACTTATCAAAAAGTTCCCGCTCTTCTGTTGTCGCGTTCTTTACCGTATAAGCGGCAAACTCCCGGGGATGATGATAATTTGCCCGGAACCATTCGAACTTTTCCGGCGTTTCCCTCAGTGCTCTGTCTACACCAAGCGGACTAAAACTTTTAAGTATTGCGTGTTCGATACGATGTTCCGTCACTCCAGCGAGATCGATAACAGGATCGGCAGGCTCTGGCGGCATAACTTCTCTTAATTTCTCTATTTTCACACCGAAGAAACGTTCGATATTTTCCAGGCAGGTACGAGTCCCGTTGGCTTTGCCATCAGCGGAGAATCCGGCAATATGGGGGGTGGCAACGGCTGTAAGACTTAACAGTTCCCGGTCGATCGCCGGTTCGTTTTCCCAGCAATCTATCACTGCTTCGCTGATTTTTCCTGATTTCAGAGCTTTTATCAATGCCGTCGTATCGTGTACAGCTCCTCTTGAAGCATTTACAAACCAGGGCTTTTTACGTGTTTTGTTGAAAAAAACTTCGTTGGCAAGGTGACGGGTTGCAAAAGGTCCTTCTTTTGTCAACGGTGTATGGAAGGTGATGATATCAGCTTCTTCTGCGATCGTATCCAGCGAAACGAATCCTGCCGCTCCCTCTTCTTCTGCTCGTGGCGGGTCATTACGCAAGATATGTAAACCGTAAGCCGTACACAGTTTTTCCAGTTCTTTCCCGACATGCCCTACACCGACTATCCCGATCGTTTTTCCTTGAAGCGTTTCTCCTCTGCGAAGGGCTATCGTGATAAGTGAAGCCAATACGTATTGTGCAACCGAGACAGCATTGCAGCCAGGTGCATTTTTCCAGGTGATACCTACTTCATCACAATATTTTATGTCGATATGATCGAAGCCGATAGTCGCTGTAGTGATCAGTTTGACACGGCTACCTTGGAGCAATTCGCGCGTACATTTGTCGATGCTTCGTACAATGAGAGCATCTGCGTCGTGGATGGTTGAAGGAGTAAACTCGTTTGAGTTGAGGTATTTTATTTCTGCGATTGGTTCGGCTACGCCTTTTAGGTATGGGACCGTGTTGTCAGCTACTATTTTCATTTTATATGCTTTTTGCAGGGCAAAGATAGAGATTATTTGCGGAATAGACTGGTAGGTGATGGCTTGAAATCAGCATATCCATTGATAGATTATCGAAAAAGATTTTCTACCTTTGTCAACAGTATTTACAGAAAGCAAAACGATTATTTATGAATTTCAGCGAACAGTGTTACCGGATATTTGAACAGGCTACGAAAGCGTATCATGTTTCTGATGATGTGGATGCAACCATGCATAATCCGTATGAGGTAAAAAGTATAGAGTTTTATCTTTATTTGAAAAACTGGATTGATGCGGTACAGTGGCATCTGGAAGATATCATCCGTAATCCGGCAATCGATCCGGTGGAGGCAGTGGCTATCAAACGCCGTATAGACAAGTCTAATCAGGATCGTACCGACTTGGTGGAATTGATCGACAGTTTCTTTCTGGATAAATACAAAGAAGTGAAAGTATTGCCGGATGCGACGATCAATACGGAAAGTCCGGCATGGGCGGTCGACCGGTTGTCTATCCTGACATTGAAGATTTATCATATGGCCGAAGAGGCTAACCGCCCCGATGCAACTCCCGAGCATAAAGCGAAATGCGAAGAAAAGCTGAACGTGTTGCTGGAACAGAAGGTTGACCTGTCAACGGCTTTGGACCAGCTACTGGCTGATATAAAAGCAGGACGTAAGTACATGAAGGTGTATAAACAAATGAAAATGTACAATGACCCGGCATTAAACCCTGTGTTGTACGGGAAAAAATAAAACGGAATGAAACGGCAAAATACTTATTATGCGACTCTCTGCATGGGGTATTTTGCCTGGTTTCGATGATTTTCTCTGTCGCTAAAGCGAATTATACTGAATGGTCTTGATGGCAAATTGATGTTGTTTTTAGGAATAATATATCTTATTGTCTTGTTTTAGGCAGTTGCTGTGATTGTAATGTTTGTCAGGATAATTGAAATAGGAGAGTCTAGTATACAATATTTAACATCGTGTCTATTTATATGAATTTCCAATCACCGTTTTAAATAAATTGTCATCTCGTTTAAAACGAATTTTTTTTCATTTTAAATGAGATGAGGGTTTATTTAAGACGAAATATTTGTTAAATTCAGTCGGTGAAACTTTTTTGATGAGCCTTTTCCCCTTTAAAAACTATGCTGTACAGCAGATTTAGATTCCAGATGAAGCGAAAAGTTGTATTGGGTTTAAATATCTAATTCATATATTCATTTAGTCTTTTATATCATCATTTATGAATATTGACTATTGATAGATCAAAAGGATGTATTTGTGCAGTGAAAGTCTGAATAAGGATATTTGCTATCTTCTCCTGGGTGAGATAAAAGGTGCTGTGTCTGGTCAGGACTACATACAGCTTATTGCTGATAGGGATAATTTGACATTTTGATAAATACGATAATATCCTGTCGTAACAATGATTGCCGTGACAATATGACAACGGCATGTAATGAATTCAGATAACTTATTCCGGAAATAATTTATATCTTTGTGAACAGTATTGATAGAAGTTACGAATCATGAAAATGTATTAATTCATTACATGGCAAAAATACTTGTTATAAGACTTTCTGCTATTGGCGATGTTGCTATGACGGTTCCAGTGATCTACTCTGCCGCCAAAGCAAACCCCCAACATACGTTTACTGTACTTACGCAGGCTTTCCTGATACCTGTTTTTATGAACCGTCCGGCAAATGTGGACGTGATCGGTATCAATACGAAGGCGGCAGAAAAGACATTGGGCGGATTGCTCCGGTTTGCCTCTGCGTTGGTCAAGTATGAGTATGATGTCGTATTGGATTTGCATAATGTGATCCGTACCATGATTATCCGAGGTATGTTCCGGATAAAAGGGAAAAAGGTTTATGTTGTTGATAAGGCAAGGAAGGAACGGAAACGGCTGACCGAGCGTAATCATAAGGAACTGAAACCCTTGCGTCCGGTGATAGAACGCTATGCCGATGTGTTCCGTGCTGCCGGTCTGAACTATACGGAAACTTTCACATCCCTTTATGAATCGAAGCCGGCCGATTTGTCGGCTATGGAAGCCGTGGCCGGAACAAAGACCGGTAAATGGATTGGAATTGCCCCGTTTGCCAAGCATCGCGGAAAAATCTATCCGGTGGACGATATGGAACAGGTTGTCGCTCGCTTGTCGGAAAATGAAGATTATACGATCTTTCTGTTGGGAGGTCGTGGTTATGAAGAAGCTGTTTTGGAGCAATGGGCATTCCAGTATCCGCGTGTAAAAAGTGTCGTCGGCCGTTATTCGCTGGATAACGAACTTGCCTTGATCAGCCGGTTGGACGTATTGCTTTGTATGGACTCAGCCAATATGCATTTCGCTTCTCTGGTCGATACAAAAGTGATTTCGGTCTGGGGAGCAACGCATCCCTATGCCGGATTTTACGGTTATCATCAGGACCCGAAAAATGCCGTTCAACTCGATCTTCCTTGTCGTCCCTGTTCAGTCTTCGGCCAGAAGCCTTGTTTCCGGGGGGATTGGGCGTGCATGACACAGATTACGCCGGAGATGATTGTGGATAAGATAAATTCCACCTTGCAGAAATGAAAGTAGTAACGAATCCGGCATATCCTTTCCTGGCAGATTTTTTTTGTCATTTATCCGACCGTTTTGAGACGGAAGGAATCACGATATATGAGGGACGAAACGTGTTGAAGCGGTTTAATATCGAAGGATGTGAACTGGTGGTGAAGAGTTTCAAGGTCCCGTTCTTTGTCAATCGGGTTGTTTATACGTTATTCCGGAAATCAAAGGCCAGGCGTTCGTATGAATATGCTTTCGAGATATTGAAGCGGGGGAGCAACACGCCGGAACCTCTTGGATACATAGAAGAATATAAACATGGCCTGTTGAATCATAGCTATAGTGTTTCTGCGTATAGCGGAGCTTCCGATATCCGGGAATACATGAACGGACAGCTGAAGGATAAAACCTTGTTGACTGCATTAGGTGTTTTTATAGCCAGTCTGCATCAGGCTGGAATTTTTCATATAGATTTATCACCGGGAAATATCCTGTATTATAAGGAACAGGAAACTTTTCGTTTCACTCTGGTAGATATCAACCGGATGCAATTTAAGAAAATAACAGTACAGGATGCGATCAGGAACTTTTCACGGTTGGCCATTTCCCGTGAAGCATTGTCATGTGTCACCTGTGAATATGCACGGATTCGCGGGTTGGATGAGGACTCTTTTGTACGGCAGACTAATCAATACAGTGATCGTGTTTATAAAAAGTACGCTTCCCATCTGGCATGTAAAGCCTGGAGGAAAGAGGGTGGAAATTGGTTTACCCAACCTTATTTCCAGTACGTCATGGCGAATCTGTTCAGTCATTGTCCTCTTTTCACGAAGGCTGTGCGAGATCGTTTCCATAAAAAACGTATCCGGATTTATACCTCTTGCATATTGCCGTTTGATTTCCGTAAAGTCTTTCCTGAAAGCTCTCAGGAGGATTGATCCTCTTTTTTTTGTGATTGGGAGGTCCAGCCTGTTATCTGTGAGCAGTGGCTGATATAATATGATTCTTCTTCCGACAGATTTTTAGAATCGTTATACCATGGCTTATGTTCAGCCTGATAAGGGTATGCCGTGCGGTATGCCTCAACCGACCGGCTTCTGCTCAGTCCGACATGCGGTCGGTAAAGGGCGAAAGTCGTATCGATGGGAGCCCGGAATAAACCGTTTTCGGTCGGACGGGCATAGTATTGTTTTTCCCAGTCAATTACTTTTTGCTTATGCTCGTACTGATCCGGCAGATTATCGATCCGTAATGAAAAACCGATTTTGCGGGCAAACGGATGCGCTTTCAGTTCTTTCAGGAAATAATCGATGAAATCGTCCGGACAATCAGCTATGGGGATGACATCTGAATCCGTATAGATATAATAGTCATTACAAAATTTCTTCTTCAACTCTGATTTCCACAGAGCCTTGAATCCGAGGTTCTCTTTAAGCCGGAATACGGTAAAGGGGCATGTCTGGTAATATTCCAGCAGAGGCGGGTAGGTTGAAGCGTTATCCAATATATAAATACGCGTATATCCTCTTGAAGTCAGACTGTCCGTCAATTGGATGAGTGTTGTCAACCGGTTGAAGTTATTGATGATAATAGGGATGTCCTTCCCGTTTGATATGTGGGATGGTATTATCTTTCCTTTGAGGAAATAATAATAATTCGCGATGGCTGTAGTCAGTTTCTTTAGCATATAGAGTAATAATTTATTTAGATGCTCTGATTAATCCTCTGCGTAAATAAGGGGGCTGCATGTCATGATTGTGTGTGTAGATCATGTAGCCTTTTGAAAAACTTGTTTTGAATCCGTTACCCTGCAATATGTCCGTTAATACAACTTCATCATCATGCCGGTGATAAGTACATAACGCAATTTGCATGGATTTATTTTCATTTATCAGACGTTTTGCCCCGTACAATAGATCTCGTTCTGCTCCTTCAACATCGGCTTTTATAAAATTCACAGAGGAGTCGTCAGAGAAAAACGAATCGAGAGTTATGCAGGTATCGGTATCTTTATTTCCGACAAATTTGTGAATAATGGATACTTTCTCTTTCCAGGGTTCAAATGTTTTTTCCAGAGCCTCTATCCAGTCGTTATCTGTTTCAAAAAGATAAACATGTTGTACTTTATCTATTACACTGAGCGAAAAGTTCCCTTCCGCAGCTCCGATATCTGATAGAATATCATTGTCTTTAACATTGAAATTTCCATCGGTATAACGGTGAGGAGAAGCTATGTCTTGTTCTGCTTGCAGGGCGTTGTAGGCACGCTGTATCCGCTTTACGGACCATTTACGTTTGAAATAAAGTCTTTTCTCTTCGTGCAGGACGTATTTTAGCTGAGAGTCGTCATCCGTGAAAACCTGAATGTCTTTCGCTTTGTACTGCTCCGTAAATGATGAAAGAAATGTTGTTATAGGATGTGATCTTAAGTATCCGATTGCTTCTTTCTGCTCATTGGATAATGAATTTTGCGGAAGAGAATCGAAATAAGACAGGATGACTTTTCTGAATAATTTTCTGCGGAGGCCGTGGGGTAAAATCCGACATTTGTAAAAAGAAGATAAAGCGAACATGATTGATCTGTTTTGATAGGTTTATTATATTTATTATTGGAATGAGATGAATTCTGTCTGCACATAATATCCGGACAAAGATAATGATTTTCTTTTGTATGGTAGGTTGGAAGGCGTGCATATTCTTACTGAATATTTTGCAACTAAGAATCCATTCTCTACCTTTGTGGGGTAAAAGAGAGAAGAGATAGGCATTCTTTTCATATTATAAACTATATATGTATGATTCCGAAAGTAATTCATTTGTGCTGGTTTAGTGATGATCCTTTTCCTGTTGAAATAAAAATCTGTTTGGCAAGTTGGAAACGAATATTGCCGGATTATACGGTAAGGCGCTGGACCTATGCTGATGCGATGGCTATTGGCTGTGATTTTATAGCAGAGGCATTGCATGCTAAGAAATGGGCTTTTGCGGCAGATGCTGTACGTTTTTATGCGATTTATAAAGAGGGAGGAATATACATGGATAGCGATATGCTTGTAGAGAAACGCTTCGACTCTTTTATACCTCAGCATGGTTTTGCAACGTTTAATGAGCTGTGGGGTACGCTTTTTTTACAGGCTGCTTTCCTGATTGGAGAACAGGGAAATGCTTATTGTAAGGAGGTTTTTGAATATTACAACCAACGTCATTTTCTATTGCCTGACGGAGCTTTCGATATGTTGATCTCACCCAAGATTATGACGATGATTGCTGAGAAAAAAGGATATAAGAGGGAAGATGTCGAGCAGCGTTTGGGAGATGATATAATTATCTATCCAAGTTGCTACGTTTCTCCGTGTAAAACAATCAGATATCCTGAGGCTTTTGCCTGCCATCAGGTGTATGGCAGTTGGCGAAAACGTCGCTTCGGTAGAAAAATTGAGCGATTTTTAAAGCATATATGCCTTGTGGTTCGTTTTGCATTATTCAAACGGTAGAAAAAAATTGGATACGGAGAGTCTGAAAAGACTCTTATCGGCTTGGAATATCTAAAAGTGGATAATCGGTTGCCAGAACTTTTTCATTTTCCGTTTATACCATGAATGGCATCCGAAAGGTAACTGTCCGCCTGTCAGCTTATAACAGTAAGCCGGATATTTATCGAAGGCGAATCGGATTGCTTCCATAGCTTCCGGATAAATGAACCCTGTTGCTTCTGTTGCCCAGAACACGTCTTCATTATAGAGGTGATGCCGGTCTTGCGCCAGGTAGAAATTGATACGGTCTGCCTGTTCGCGGGTTACCCGGTAGTGGCTGTCGGTTTTGCGTAATGATAATCCTCCGTTCCCGATTTTGTTGTAGAGGTCTTGTTTGGATGGCTCTCCTTTTTGCCGGTGGTAGATATGTGCCAGATGCATAATGGTGGAGATAATGGGAAAGCGATATACCGGTTTTTGCAGCCAGGGAGCACCGATGTAATCATAGCCTTTGCTGCACCATTCCTTTAACTCATCCCGGAAAACAAAGGCATCCAGTTGGTAGATCAGTATATAAGTGCTGTCAAGGAACCGTTCGTAAAAAACGGAAGCAAGCATTAACCGGTTGTAACCACTGATCCCTTTAAAATAAGCATCATCGAATGACGTAAATGTCAATCTGGGAAATTCAGCCTGTAGTTCTGAAAGGTCCAAAGACTCGGGCTTTATTACAACCAGCGGATAAGCCTTTAAAATATCGTATGCCTGCATCAACGAACGTTTTTCCGTCGCAGTGAACGTATTTTTATAGATGGGTATGATTACTTTTACTAACTCCACAATTTACTACTATAACTTGTTATTGCGTCCAAAGATAACTAAAACTAAATAATTTGATCTAATCATGGTTGAGTGATTTCTGATCGAATGTAAGAAAAATCATTTCATAACAAATCTTTAACCAGACCAGAATACAGAACCATGACTTTACTACATATGGATGAACTATAGCCCTTCGGAAAAAGGGAGGTGTTAATTCCGTTGTAGAAATAGCGACGACGATAATGGTTAGTATAAGCAACCAATAGTTCAGTTTTTTATTTGAAGCAGGTGAGTTGACATACCAGATACCTACTCCAAGCATGGCCGTTACATAAGAACTAGCCTCGCTTCCGGAACTGAACAAGACTGTGAAAAGCAGTACATTGGCTAGTAGCAGGAAACGGAAAGAGAGACTTTTGTATTGCCTGATACGCAGATATGGAATAAAAAATAAAATGAGTCCGGGAACTATCAGCCATAAGTCGCTGTAATCAGGATTTCCGGATACTCTTCTGACTAATCCCAGTAAAGATATATTCTGTGAAATGGCGAACATATTATGTGAGTTTTTCTCAGTGATGGCTATAAACCAATCCTGATACTGGCTCATCGTATATTCCAATCCAAAGAAAGGAATCGGGAATATGAATAAAAGGATCGTCCAGAATAAACAAGATAGTAAGAATTTTATCTTGTGTTTTGAGAAAAAGAAGAAAGCCAGTCCGACAATTGAATATATTTTTACAAATGTACCGAGCAATATGACAAATGCTGCCCAAAAGTCTTTTTTCTTTTCGATAAAAGCAAAGGCCAACAGGATAAAGGCAGCGACAGATATATTGAATTGCTGGACTAACTGGGCTGTTATCAATTCGATATAAGCAGTCCAGCATATTATCGCTTTTTGATTTTTTGACAGGGGGAGTTGCTGTATGGCGTAAAATAGCAGGGCTGTATTGGCCATTACCCATAATACCATTCCCAACCACTGGGGGAGAATGGCAAAAGGTGAAATGATAAAACTGAATATGATTCCGTAAAGATTGACGTCGCCATATTCTTCAGGATAAGGACCGTATAATGTGAGTCCGTGTATCGCGTGATTGTAAACACCTTCAAATATCTTGTAATTGTTGAACTTTCCGATAATCAACTTGGCTATGACTGTAATTGCTGCTGTAACCAGCCATATTGCAAGAATAGTTTTGTTTTCTTTAAATTTAGGATTATGTAGAAAGGAGGTTACAAATTTGAGTTTACTGTTTATTTGAGGTCTGCTACTTACTATTCCCATTTTGTATTATGTTTTGTTGAAATGAAGAAAAGGTCATAAAAGTATAGTCCTTTTTTATAGAGAAGGATATCAAATCGTCCAATCGTTTTATCATACCTTCTCCCGAATGATTGGTTATGATAAATGGTAAATTCCATTTTTTCAGATTGGTAAATTCCCAGGGGTGAAAATAAGTAACAATGTAGCCATCGTGTTTCAACGTTCTCTGAAATAACCACCGATAGACTTTAGCCGGGAGGTTATGGTAGGCCAGCCAGAATAGAGGAAAACGGAAAACAGGAGAAACAGATGCAGGAAGTTGTAGGACGTCATCTTTGTAAAACCACGTGCGGGGTTTATCCAGGTGGTTGTATCTTCCCGGAATACATGTCGGGTTTAATGAAGAATTATATGTATATCCTGCTTTTTTTATTTCTTTTTCATCGATCGGCATCATACGTGCCATACGGAATCCTTTTACGGATTGCCCGGTTTGTTGCTCGAGAAATTCGCGTGAACGTCTCAGATCTTCAATTTCAAATGAAGAGTGATGGTATCCGTGTGAGGCGATCTCATGACCGTCCTGTAGGATACTCTTGATGATTTCAGGAGCGTGAACTGCGAAATTGACCGTGCAGAAGAATGTAGCATGTACCTGGTGTTTTTTAAGGCAAGCCAATATCTCTTTGGTTCCTTCGACAGATACAGCCATTTGTTGTTCAAATGGCACTTCTATCCCATGTTCCAGCGGGAGATCGAATTCTTCAATATCAAAACTGAGTAGTATCATTGCTGAGTAAAATTGAAAAAAAGTTTACCATTTCACGTTTGAGCACTTTAAATCCCATATCAGAGACAGTTAAGCCGTCTCTGATATGGGATTGTACAGCCTGTATATTCATTTTTTTTCGTTGTGCCTTGTATATAAATTCAGTATCAAACAAGAAGCTATTAACTTTTGTTGATAAAAAAATCGTTTTGCCTGAGCGGTTGAATCCTTTGAGTCCGCCTTGAGTATCACGTATTTTTAAACGAAGGAAAACTGCGTTGCATAAATGGGACGATTCGGAAAGAAATCTCCGGAAAGGCGGTAAATTTTTTTGGTAATTCCTGTCTCTTATGGCAACAACGATATCTGCTCCGTTGAGTAATGTGTTGATTACTTGTCTGAAAGAACTATCTGTGTAGGGAAAGTCATAGTCGGTATATATGATATATTCCGATTGACAATGCTGCACGGCTTCACGCAGAGCATATCCTTTTCCTCTGTTGGGACGATAGTCAATTACTTGGACTCCGGGGATTCCGTTTTTTAATGCGGCAACTACTTCCGGTTCGTATCCGCGTTTAGAACCGTCACTGACAATAAGCAAGTGAAAATTTACAGGATTAAACAAGGATTGTATCTCTTTGAATTTCCTGATAACCTTTTGCTCCCAGCCGGAAGGTGGGTTATAGCAAGGTAAAATAAGATCAATATCTGCTCTGCAATTCATCTTCTATTTCTTTAATCAACTCTATAGGTAAACAGATGCTCTACGTAAATATCTGATACAAAGATATGATATTAAATTACTTGTATTGATGTTTAAACTAATTTGTACGGATATTGACAGACGTTTACAGTGTTGGTGTATAAATAAATATACAGAAATAAGTTGTATCTTTGCCTATCATTTCAGAACGGAAAAGAAGAATAAAATAAATGGAAAATATAAAGGTTGCAATTATTGGCCTGGGATATGTCGGGTTACCGTTAGCGCATTTGTTCGCAACCAGATATCCGGTTGTTGGTTTCGACATTAAGCAGGACCGGGTTGAGGCCTTAAAGAAAGGGCAGGATATAACGATGGAAGTCTCTGACAGAAAACTGAAATCTGTTTTATTGTCTCACTTGCCGGAATTTGATGAAACAGGACTCTATTTTACATCTGCTCCTTCTGATCTTCAGTCATGTAATTATTTTATAGTAGCTGTGCCTACTCCTGTAGATAGTCATCATAGTCCGGATTTGACACCTTTATATAAGGCCAGTGAAACAGTTGGGCGCGTATTATCAAAAGGTGATATTGTTATCTATGAATCAACTGTTTGTCCGGGTATTACAGAAGAGGAATGTGTTCCGATTCTTACAAAGACTTCAGGATTGGTATATAATGAAGACTTTTTTGCCGGCTATTCTCCTGAGCGTATCAATCCGGGGGATAAGGAACATACGGTAGAGAAAATTATGAAAGTAACCTCCGGCTCCACACCGGATGCGGCGGAGAAGGTAGATGCGCTATACCGTTCTGTAATTACTGCCGGAACATTTCCGGTATCCAGTATCCGCGTGGCAGAAGCATCTAAAGTGATTGAAAATACGCAGCGGGATATTAATATTGCTTTTGTAAACGAGTTATCTAAAATTTTTCATCTGTTGGATATAGATACAAACGAAGTGTTGGCTGCTGCCGGAACGAAATGGAACTTTCTGCCGTTCAGACCGGGGCTGGTTGGAGGTCACTGCATTGGTGTCGACCCTTATTACCTGATCCGGAAAGCGCAGGATTACGGATATCATCCCGGTCTGATCCTGTATGGGCGTCGTATCAATGATACGATGGGCGAATATATAGCTAACCGTGTGGTGAAATGTATGATTAAAAAGGATGTACCGGTTAAGAATGCGGAAGTGCTGGTGCTGGGTTTTACATTCAAGGAAAATTGTCCGGATGTGAGGAATACAAAAGTAGGGGATGTTGTCCGTGTATTGAAAGATTACGGCATCAATGTCTCCGTGTATGATCCTTGGGCTCGTGCGGAAGAAGTCCGGGATGAATACGGAATAGAGTTGACCGGCTCTTTATCCAAAGGCAGGAAGTATGATGTGATTGTACTGGCTGTGGCTCATAAAGAATTTCTGGAACTTGACATCCCGTCGCTTGTCAGTGAAAATCACGTAGTATATGATGTAAAAGGTTGTCTGAATCCGGAATGGGTGGACGATCGGCTGTAAATTAAATCCACAACATATAGAATGAAAACAAACATACTTTTTTCCTTCCTTGTTTTTTGCTGTAGCTTTTTTACAATCTTTCCTGCCAATGCAGATTGGAGGGATAAAATACCCTTGTTAAAGTATTCTCCCCGTTATTTTGGAGCGAATGCCTTCCCTTTTCCGGAATTGATGGGCGGGAAGTTATCTCCGCACTGGGAGGTCGAATTAAGAGGTGAATATCATAAAATGACGGGGGATAAGACGAAAGATGTTTTTGCCCGTTTGTATATCCCTATAGCTAAGGGACGTGCCGGAGTATCGCTTTACGGGGTGATTCAGGAATGGTACGAAACATCACCGGAAGTGCGTGACGAGCGTAATGCTGTTGAAGTGAAATCTCCGATCCCTTGTCATGGGGATTTTATATTGAGTTGCCATTATCAGGTGCTGAAAAGTGAGAAATGGGTGGATATCGTGGTAAATGCAACTCTGAGAACAGCCAGTGGGGGACGTTTGTGTGATGCCCGTTATACAGATGCGGCAGCTTATTGGTTCGATTGTAATATCGGACGGACGTTGTGGCAGAATCCGGAAAAAAATGCTTCTGTCCGTTTACAGGGAATGGCCGGTTTTTACTGTTGGATGACGAACGATTTGATACATCGGCAGAATGATGCTTTGACATATGCGATAGGGGCACAGGCTACTTATCGTGGTTTTACATTGAATTGTGACTATACAGGCATAAAGGGATACAGAGGAGACGGGGACAAACCGATGATTGTCCGCTCAAAACTCAATTATGAGATAAAAAAGAACATTATCTCTTTTGGTTATAAACACGGTATACAAGATTATCTTTACGATAGTTTTTCGTTGGCCTATATCCGCTGTTTCTGAAAACGATCTTGAAGGAGGATTTTTCTGTTATTTCCGTCCGAAATCAGCCGGAATTTCCCCCCATACCGAAGTCTCCCATTTCAGGATCGTTGTAGAATAGGTGTTTGTGTTCAGCCATTTCTCGGCACGTTCGATCAGATCGAAGATTTGTTCGTTGACAGGTTCACGTTCCAGCAGAGTCTTGCATTTCTTCTTTTTGACCCAGCTGATAGCGTTACGGCTATCCGAATAAATAGGCAGGTTGCTTCCTTTCTGCTTTAACAGTGCCAGGCCATGAACGAGTGCCAGAAACTCGCCGACGTTGTTTGTCCCTTTTTTCAAAGGTCCGATATGGAAAATCTCTTGTCCGGTGGCTGTGTAAACACCCCGGTATTCCATATCCCCCGGATTACCGCTACAGGCGGCGTCTACTGCCAGGCTTTCGTTGATCGGTTTTCCGACAGGTGCTTTCGGTGCCAGATTGGCGGCAGCTTTGGCTGACGAAGCAGTTTTCAGGTAATGCGTATATCCTTTCTCAAAGGCTTCAACGGCCTCTTCGCGGGTTTCGAACGATTTGTATTTCGCTCCTTCTTGTCCTTCCACCTGCATTTTACACTCTGCCCAGTTGTCGTAAACACCTGGGTTAAGTCCTTTCCACACGACATAATATTTGTTCTTCGCCATCTTCTGTATTCTTCGGATATGATTTGCAAAGGTAATATTTTGTTACTTTTCTATTGAAAGAAAAGTAATGAAGAAAAAAAACTTTACATTTGCGGTAAACAATCATATACGAGATGAAGCGTATTTTTTTGATAGGTTATATGGGAGCCGGAAAGACGACGGTCGGCAAAGACCTGGCCAAACGAATGGGACTCTCTTTTATTGACTTGGACTGTTACATAGAAGCCCGCTACCATAGAACGGTCGGGCAGATATTTGCAGAAAAAGGGGAGGAGGCTTTTCGCGATATTGAACGGCGGATGCTCCACGAAGTGGCCATGTTTGAAGATGTACTGATCTCCACTGGTGGCGGTGCTCCCTGCTTTTTTGACAATATGGAGTTTATGAACGAAACAGGCTCAACCGTTTATTTGAAGGTGTCGGTGGAAGAGTTGGCTAAACGTCTTGAAATCTGTAAATCGACTCGCCCCGTACTGAAAGGACGCTCCGGTGATGAGTTGGTTGCATTTATTGCCGAAAGCCTGGAGAAAAGAACTCCCCATTATATGAAAGCTTCAATCGTGTTTGATGCCGAAGTGATGTTGACGGAAACGGATGTGCATGAGATTTCGGAAGCATTGGAAAAAATAGTATAATATATAATGTAAGGCAGTTAGGAATTGCCGGCCGTGGAATCGTATTATGGAAGCAACAGGAGACAAACAGCTTCAAGGTTCATATATTACCCAGGAACTGTTGAAGGAATTGAATAAGGTAGGTAATCGTTTACTGATTGGTATCCCTTGTGAACGGAAAGAGGGGGAAAAGCGGCTTGCGCTTACTCCTGAGGCTGTAGACATGCTGACCGATCGCGGACATCGCGTATTGGTAGAGTCGGGTGCCGGTTTGGGGATCAATTACTCCGATAATCACTATTCCGAGGCTGGTGCCGAGATTGTTGCTACTCCGGCCGAAGTTTTCCAGGCTGATATTATTCTGAAGATACTTCCTCCTTTACCCCAGGAAATCCTGTTGATGAAACCTCGTTCTACTGTCTTTTCCATGGTGCAACTCAATCTGTTTGCTCAGGACGCTTTTGAACTGATGATGGCCAAACGCATTACGGCAATCGCTTATGAACTGATGTCGGACGATCAGAAAAGGTGTCCTGTCCTGAATGTTATTTCAGAGATAGAAGGGACAGCTTCTATTACCATTGCTTCCGAATTGCTGAGTAATACCCAGGGAGGAAAAGGTATTTTGCTGGGAGGAATCCCCGGAGTGTCACCGACTGAGATTGTGATCGTCGGTGCCGGAAATGCAGGAACCGTGGCTGCCCGTGCTGCTTTGGCGCTAGGTGCATCCGTTAAGGTTTTCGATGATGATATCAACAAGCTGCGCACGATTCAGCAAGTATTGGGGCAAGGTTTGTTTACTTCGACTTTTCATCCGAATGTGTTGCATAATGCTTTCTGTTCGGCGGATGTAGTGATCGGAGCTATGCGGTATATCAATACACGTTACCGTTATGTGATTGCGGAAGAACTGGTCAGGACTATGAAACGGGGTTCTCTGGTGATTGATTTGCGTATCAGTCAGGGGGGGTGTTTCGAGACAACCTGCTGCCTGGCTAAATCCGATCCGACCGTTTTTGAGCAATACGGTGTATTACATTATTGTATACCTAATATAAGTAATCGGGTGGCACGTACCACCTCGATGGCTTTCAGTAATATATTTGTACCCATCTTTCTTGCTTTGGGAGATGCCGGGACAGTCCAGAATATGATAAAGTCGGATGATGGCTTTCGTTCAGGTGTTTACATGTATTGTGGGAAACCTGTAAACAATTACGTGTCTAATCATTTTAATTTATCATCAAATAACCTGGATCTATATCTTTCTGCTTTTTAAGCCTCAAAAGTTTTGAACTAGCCAAGTTTATTCTTTACTTTGCGGAAATCTAACTACAAACAAGCGATTAAGCTAATATAAATAATTATGGCAGAACAAACAAAAGTAACAACGTTGGAGAAGGTTGTGATCCGTTTTTCGGGTGACTCCGGAGACGGTATGCAGTTAACCGGAACGATCTTTTCTAATCTGTCGGCTATTTTTGGAAATGAGATTTCTACATTTCCCGACTATCCGGCGGAAGTACGTGCTCCTCAGGGAACACTGAGTGGTGTATCAGGATTCCAGGTGCATCTGGGGTCACGTAAAATTTTTACTCCTGGTGATAAGGCGGACGTTTTAGTCGCTATGAATCCCGCCGCTCTGAAAGTGAATGTGAAGAATATCAAGCCAAATGCAATTGTTATTATCGATACCGATTCATTCAAGAAGAGTGATCTGGATAAGGCTTTGTACACAACGGACGATCCGTTTAAAGAACTGGGGCTGAACAGTGTGCAGGTTGTCGCTGCCCCGATCTCTACGATGGTGAAAGACGGTTTGGCAGAGTTTGGCCTGGATAACAAGTCTGCGCTCCGTTCAAAGAATATGTTTGCCCTGGGCCTTGTTTGCTGGTTGTTTGACCGTCCTCTGGAAGAAGCCATGAACATGCTCCAGAATAAATTCGCCAAGAAGCCGGTGATCGCACAGGCTAATATCAAGGCGTTGACAGACGGTTATAACTATGGTCACAATATCCATGCGTCAGTTTCTACTTATCGTATTGAAAGTAAGAAAGCTGAACCGGGATTCTATACGGATGTGAATGGAAATAAGGCTACTTCCTACGGTCTGATTGCTGCTGCCGAAAAAGCCGGCCTGCAACTTTTCCTGGGTAGTTATCCTATTACTCCGGCGACTGATATTTTGCATGAATTATCTAAACGGAAAGATTTGGGCGTAATTACCGTTCAGGCCGAAGATGAAATTGCCGGTATTTGTACGGCTATCGGTGGTAGTTTTGCCGGTTGTCTGGCTGCTACATCGACTTCCGGTCCGGGTTTGGCGTTGAAGAGTGAAGCGATCGGTCTGGCTGTAATAGCAGAATTGCCGTTGGTTATCATCGACGTACAGCGTGGAGGTCCATCAACAGGTATGCCGACAAAGAGTGAACAGACCGACCTGATGCAGGCGCTTTACGGACGTAACGGTGAAAGTCCGTTGGTAGTGATTGCCGCTTCTACTCCGACAGACTGTTTCGATGCTGCTTACTGGGCTGGTAAGTTGGCTGTAGAACATATGACTCCGGTTATCCTGATGACGGATGCTTTCATTGCAAACGGTTCGTCTGCCTGGAAATTACCAGATCTGGACAACTATCCGGAAATCAAACCGAACTACGTGTCCAACTATCAGGGAGAAAAGCCCTGGAAGGCATATCGTCGTGATAAAGATACACAGGTTCGTTACTGGGCTATCCCGGGTATGGAAGGATTTGCACACCGTTTGGGAGGTCTGGAGAAAGATTACGATACAAGTGCTATCTCGACCGATCCTATCAACCATCAGAAGATGGTTACCACCCGCCAGGCAAAGATCGACAAAATTGCTGATTTTATCCCGGAACTGGAAGTGCTCGGAGATCCCGATGCCGACCTGCTGCTGGTAGGCTGGGGTGGTACATACGGTCATCTGTATGAAGCAATGGAAACAATGCATGAACAAGGCAAGAAAGTAGCTTTGGCCCACTTCAAATTTATCAGTCCGCTTCCGAAAAATACGGCAGAGGTACTTTCCAAATATAAGAAAGTGGTTGTTGCCGAACAGAATAACGGACAGTTTGCCAACTACCTGCGTGGTAAAGTTCCCGGATTCAATCCGTACAGATTCAACCGGGTGAAAGGACAGCCTTTCGTTGTTGCGAGATTAGTTGAGGAATTCACTAAAATATTGGAGGCTTAAAAAATGACAGATATAAAATTCGAACCGAAAGATTATAAAAGCGACCAGTATGTACGTTGGTGTCCGGGTTGTGGAGACCATGCCGTATTGAACTGCTTACACAAAGCGATGGCGGAAGTAGGAGTGGCTCCTCATAATATGGCCGTTATCTCGGGTATCGGGTGTTCTTCCCGCTTACCTTATTATATGAATACATACGGTTTCCATACCATCCACGGACGTGGTGCTGCGATAGCAACAGGTGTGAAGACTGCCCGTCCCGACCTGAGTGTCTGGCTGATCACCGGTGACGGTGACTGTCTGGCTATCGGTGGTAACCATTTTATCCATGCCATACGTCGTAATGTCGACCTGAACATTGTTCTGTTCAACAATAAAATTTATGGTCTGACCAAAGGACAATATTCCCCGACTTCCGAACGAGGTTTCGTTTCCAAGAGTTCTCCTTACGGAACAGTGGAAGACCCGTTTATCCCAGCTGAACTGGCTTTGGGAGCACGCGGAAACTTCTTTGCCCGGGTGATCGATGTGGATTTGAAGAATACAACTGAAGTATTGGCTGCTTCTGCACGCCATAAAGGTGCTTCTGTCACGGAAGTGCTGGTGAACTGTGTAATTTTCAATGACGGCATTCATAAGAGTATCGTTGATAAGGAATATCGTGCAGACCGTACCATCTTCCTTCGCCACGGCGAAAAGATGATTTTCGGAAAAGAAGGTAACAAAGGTCTTGTGTTGGATGGTCTTAAACTGAAAGCCGTTACGATCGGTGAAGGTGGCTATACAATGGATGATGTGCTGGTTCATGATGCCCATGAAAAAGATACGACACTTCATATGATGCTGGCTATGATGAAAGATGATATGCCTATTGCCCTAGGTGTTATCCGCGATGTGGATGCTCCGGTATATGATGAAGCCGTTCATCAACAGATCGAAGAGGTACAGGCAAAGAATCCTACCCGTAAACTGAAAGACTTCTTAATGAAGGGTGAAGTTTGGGAAGTGAAATAAGATTTTATTATAATAACTGGAATAGGAGGGGTGATCATATGGTCATCCCTTTTTATTTTTATAAGAAAAAGTGAGTATAAATGATCGAAACCTGTGTTTTGAAAGAAAAACGTTATTGGAACAATGAATAAAGATTATACAAAATATACTGCGGAAAAATTGTTGGAAGATGATTTTTTTATCGAGTCCAATACTTCTCCGACGTTGGATACGATCAATTTCTGGAAAGGACAGGTTGTAGACGGGTTGGATGAACAGGAATATCAGTTGGCTATATTCTTTTTGCGTTCCATAAAGGTGAAAAAAGAACAAATAACTAATGAACGGCAGGATTTATTATGGACAAAGATCAAGGATTCGAATAAGATTCTGCAACTGCAGCGTAGCCGTCGCTTTCGTTCTTTTATGTGGATGGCTGCCGCTAGTGTCGCTGTTTTGATTATATTCTCTATTTCATATATATATACCAATGTAAATAAGACTCCGGATGTAGAAGCTGTTGCCCGGGAAATGGCTGTTACTCCGGATGAGGGAGAGATACAAGTGGTTTTATTCGACAAGCAGATTCCGATTAGCGGACAGGAATCTCAAATCGAATATGATGCGAAAGGGACAGTGGCCGTTAATTCGGAAAAGATTGCTGATGTATCTTTGAATTCTGCCAATTCCTCTAAACGGTTGTCTGAGTTTAATCAGTTGATTGTCCCGAATGGAAAACGTTCCACCCTGATTTTAGAAGATGGGACTAAACTCTGGGTGAATGCCGGCAGCCGGATTGTGTACCCGGTTACATTCGCTGATAAAAAAAGGGAGATCTATGTAAATGGCGAAGTTTTTCTGGAAGTGACACCGGATAAAAAAAGGCCTTTTATCGTAAAAACGAAAGAGATGGATGTACAGGTTTTGGGTACTTCTTTTAATGTAATGGCATACGAAACGGACGAATCTTCTTCAGTTGTCCTGGTTACAGGGGCTGTACAGGTGGATACTAAGGATGACGAAGATTTCCGTTTGGAACCTAACAGAATGTTCTCTTATAACCAGGGAGAATGTGACATAAAGGAGGTTAATGTGAATGATTATATTTTATGGAAAGATGGGTTATATACATACAGAAGTGAACATTTGTCAGTAATCCTGGATCGTTTATCCCGTTACTATGGAAAAAAGATCAGCTATAAATCTGATGTGGCAGATTTAAAATGCTCGGGAAAACTTGATATGCAGGAGGATCTGGAGGTTGTCCTGGATGGGCTGAGCCAAACAGCCCCGATTCTCTATAAGAAAATAGATGAAGAGTATATAGTAGTCAAAGAAGGCAGATAAAAGATTGTATATTAGGTTATTATTTTTTAACATATATATTAACAACTTAAATTGGAAAGCCTATGGAAAAAGCTCGGATGGAAAAATGACAGATCTGTAAATACTAACAAAACCGGATAACACTGCCATGTTATCCGGTTGGATCTCTAAATTAACTAGTTGAAAATAACCATTTAAAAATCAATACAAAGATATGGTAAATAAACGATTCTCCAATTCCTGGAGTATTAAATATCGAATTATGAAAATCGCTGCCCTATTCCTGATCTTAGGAATAAATGCAAGTTTGGCCAGCAGTACTTATTCGCAATCGGCAACATTGTCTTTGAAAGCGAATAATAAGACAGTGCAGGAGATCTTCTCTGAAATAGAAAAACAAAGCGAATATGTTTTTTTCTATTATGACGGCATATTGGATGTAAACCGGAAAGTGAAATTAGATATCACTGATCAGACTGTGGATATTATATTAAATCTGTTGTTTACAGGAACGGATAATACCTATGTAATTAAAGACCGCCAGATATTTATATCAAAGAAAAAGAATACCGGTTTGATCGGCCCATTGCCATTGAAAGCCCAGGACAGAAGTTCTTTTCGGGGAAAGGTACTGGATGATTTGGGCGAACCTTTGCCGGGAGCGGCTATCCTGGTTGCAGGAAGTACCCGCGGGGTGACGACTGACCTGGACGGTTCCTTTGAACTGGAAGTAAATAAATCGGATAAACTGGTCATTTCTTATTTGGGGATGGAAGATCAGGAAATCGTTATCGGTAATCAGAATGATGTTGTGATCAGAATGAAGCCAAAGGCCGATGAACTGGAAGAAGTGACCGTTGTAGCTTATGGTAAGCAAAAGAAAGCCAGTGTGATAGGTGCTATATCAACTATCACCTCCGAACAACTTCAGGTACCGGTTGCGAAACTGAGTACAAGCCTGGCCGGACAGATGGCCGGTATCGTTGCCATACAACGTACCGGTGAGCCTGGTGCCGGAGCAGATTTCTGGATACGGGGTATTAGTTCTTTCGGGGCAAACAATACACCGCTTATACTGGTGGATGGAATAGAACGTTCGATGGATTTGGTTGATCCGGAAGATATTGCTACTTTTTCAATATTGAAGGATGCGACTGCTACGGCTTTGTATGGGGTTCGTGGTGCAAACGGGATTGTTCTGATTACGACAAAGCGAGGAAGGGAAGCCAAGCCTGCTATCAATGCCCGGGTGGAATACGGAATTTCCAATCCGACCGTAACTCCCAAAATGGCGAATGCCTCTCAATGGATGGATTATTATAATGATATCACATTGCAGGGGAACGGACAACTGGCTTATCAGCCAGTAGAATATGATAAACACGTCAATCATACGGATCCTGATTTATATCCGAATGTGGACTGGTGGGATACTACTTTCCGCAATATATCCAACAATATCCGTGCGAATGTAAATGTTTCGGGAGGTGGAAAAAGTGTCCGCTATTATGTTGCCGGTTCGTTTTATAGTGAAAATGGCATTTTTAAACCGGTAAAAAATCCTCAGTATGATCCTCAGGTCGGATATAAGAAAATTAATTTTCGGGCCAATGTCGATATCAATGTAACCCGTCTGACAGAACTGAGCCTTTCGTTGTCGAACCAATATGAAATAAAAAATCGCCTCGGGGTTGCAATGGAAAGTGTTTATAATAATACGCTGGCTGTCCCTTCTGTTGCTGTTGTGCCCGTATTTTCAGATGGAAGTTTATCCCGCCCTATTGTAGGTACTAATCCTTATCTGGACTTGAACTATACAGGGTATTCCGCTGATTTCTGGAACAATGCCCAATCTTTGATCAGCTTGACACAGGATTTTTCATTCATTACTCCCGGCTTGAAAGGAAATGCAAAATTCTCGTGGGATGCCCGTAATGAATCGACGCTGGATAAACGTAAGTCGCCGGTTACGTACGATGCCCTGGGAAGGGATAAGGAAGGAAATCTGATTTTACATCAGAACCGCGACGGTAATGATTTTCTTTCTCTGGCTCGTTCTAACAGAGGGGCACAAACCTGGAATTTTGAAACATCGCTTACTTATGATCAGGTATTCAACGATGATCATCGGGTGAACGGCCTGTTTTTATTCAATATCCGGGAATATACCAACAATTTCCCGACTGATTATATTGCAGCTTTTGCCAATAGAAATATCGGTATTGCAGGTCGTGCTGCCTATTCCTTCAGGGATAAGTATTTCGCTGAATTTAATTTTGGTTATAATGGTTCTGAAAACTTCGCTCCTGGAAAACGTTTCGGTTTTTTCCCTTCAGGTGCTTTGGGCTATATGATCAGCAATGAAGATTTTTGGAAATCCCTGTCGTCTGTGATCTCCTTATTGAAGATTAAAGGCTCTTACGGAGAGATCGGAAATGATAAGATCGGCGGTGATCGTCGTTTTGCTTATAATACCGAGATGCAGTATACGGGAGGTTGGAATTTCGGACGTGATCAGGCAAAGTGGATCAGAGGTATCGCAACCGGACATCCCGGTAACCCGAATGTATCCTGGGAAACTGCCAAGAAGACGGATGTCGGTTTTGAATTGGGACTGTTCCATCGTATTAAACTGAGTGCCGATTATTTTAAAGAAAAACGCGAAGGTATTTATATTCAGCAACAAAGTATTCCTTCGGTAGTCGGTATTAACGTGACGCAGTATGTGAATTTAGGTAAGATGCAGAATCAGGGGATAGATATGACGCTGGAATATGAACAGCAGGTAAATGATGAGTTATATATATCCGGACGTGGAAACTTTACCTTTAACCGTAATAAAGTATTGTATGATGATAAACCGAGTCAGCAATGGCCTTATTTGAATGATGTAGGTTTTCCGATGAATCAACATAGGGGGCTGGTTGCTATTGGTTTGTTTGAGTCGGAGAAAGATATAGCGAACAGTCCGACACAAACCTTCGGTCCGGTACGTCCGGGAGATATCAAATACCGGGATATAGACGGGAACGGGATTATCGACTCAAACGACCGGGTTCCGATGGGATATACGACAATCCCTGAGATCAACTATGGTTTCGGTGTGAGCCTGCGATGGAGACGTTTTGATTTATCCGTATTCTTTCAGGGAGCTACCCATGTAGGGCGTATGATCGGAGGAAGCCAGGTGTACGGTAGTGACGGCAGTATTCTGTCTCTTGGAAACTTCTATGAAGAGGTAGCAGAGAACCGTTGGACTGAATGGAATCCGGATCCGAATGCGAAATATCCCCGTATGTGGATGTCTGCTTTCGACAATAATAAGCAACAGTCCTCCTATTGGTGGCGTGATATGAGCTATATCCGTTTGAAAAATGCGGAGATAGGATATTCATTGCCTAAAGAACTGATACAAAAGATAGGTCTTTCGACAATACGTTTTTATATACAGGGTGTCAATCTTCTGACGTTTAGCGGCTTCAAATTATGGGATCCGGAACTGAATACCGGAACCGGAGGGTTATATCCTCAAATGCGTACGGCTGCTATAGGAATGAATGTTAACTTTTAATTATTAAGCATATGAAAAAATATAAGCATAAATATACAGTAATCAGTCTGTTATACATGATTGGTATGTTGTTTACCGGTTGTGACGGTTTTCTGGATGTAGAGTTGGATAATCAGATTAAACTGGAGGAAGTATTCAATAAACGTTCCACAACCGAACAATATCTGGCACAGGTGTATGGCTTTGTTCCACAGACATATAATTGGCACGAAAATGCAGTCGGAGCTAGTGTTCCCATGAGTGATGAAGCTTTGTTTTCCTGGATGTCCGGGTTGGGGTATCATAGTTTTTTGAATGGAACATGGAGTGTCACGACAACTTCCTATGCAATCTGGAAAAATATGTATCAGGCCATTAATCAGGCTACCGTATTTATGAACCACGTAGATGAGTGTGTGGAGTTGACCCAGAAAGAAAAAGATATAATGAAGGCGGAGGCTCGTTTTTTGAGAGCTTATTTCTATACGCTCTTAATAAATCAGTACGGACCTGTTTATGTTTGGGGAGATCAGGATTCTGATTCCAGCATTCATGCGGAAGATATTGATCGCCACCCGCTGGAAGCAAATGTACAGTTCGTGCTGGAAGAATATGATAAGGCTGCAGAGGTTTTACCTTTACAGATAACGGATCTCAGTTGGTACGGACGTGTAACGAAAGGAGTTGTGTTAGCTGCTAAGGCCCGTTTCTTGTTGTATATGGCGAGTCCGTTGTTTAATGGTTGCTCTTTATATCAAGGGATGCAGAATAAAGACGGAGAATTATTGTTCCCGCAGTCACCAGACCTTGAAAAGTGGCAAAAGGCGGCTGATGCAGCTAAAGCTGTCATCGATCTGGGAATTTATGATCTGGTACGGAATACGGCGGAGACTGATCCGTTCAAACGGGCAATCCGGTCATATATGGGGGTAACATTGGAAAAGTGGAATAAAGAGGTTATCTGGGGGCAATGGCAGACTAATGGAATGTTCATTGTGGTCCGCTGTAATCCTCCTAAGTTCTGTAAGACCGGCTACGGTGGATATTGTCCTTCTATCCGTTTGGTCGATACTTATCCTATGGCTGCTTCGGGGCGCTTCCCTGTCACGGGATATAATGCGGATGGTTCTCCGGTCATAGATCCGAAGTCCGGTTATGTGGAGGATGGTTTTAAGGATAGTTATAAACACCCGTTAGATACTTTCCTACTTGTAAAAGCACATAACAGCTGCGTCGGACGTGATGCCCGTTTTTATGCTTCTGTTTTGGCGAATGGATTTCCTTGGCTGAATCCGGCGATGAGAAAAGATGCTGTTACATTTTTTGATGGAGGTACTTCTTCCTATTCAGGTAGTGGCGATTGTGTAAAGGCAGGATATTCCTGGCGCAGAATGACCGACCCGACTTTGAATACGGACCAGGGTAACTGGGGGCAATTGGTCGCTCTGATCTTTCGTTTAGGTGAAATTTATCTGAACTATGCGGAAGCCTGTAACGAAAAACCGAACCGGGATGAGGCCGAAGCTTTGAAGTATATCAACCTGATCCGTGAACGTTCCGGTTTGAATAAATTGGAGGATGCTTATCCGGAAGTCAAAGGGAATAAAAACTTACTTCGTGAGCTGATCCAGAAAGAACGTATGGTCGAATTGGCTTTCGAGACACTCCGGCTATCGGATCTTCGTCGGTGGATGACCGCTAAAGATGTTCTGAACGGAAAAGTATGGACAAGGAATGTCGCTGCGAAAAATTATGAAGACTCATGGCACAGGACTACGTCTATCTGGGCTTCAGGAGACAGGGTATTCACAGACAAAAATTATCTGTTCCCTATTCCTCAGGAGCAATTGAATGAAATGCAGAATTTGACACAAAATTATGGTTGGTAATAAAAAATGAAGAATATGAAATTCAAATATAATATATTTCTGATGGCCTTATCGGTATTCTCGTTGTGGTTTGTTTCATGTGACGAATACAGGGATGCCGATGAACTGGATGATCAGCTTTACCTGCAAAAATCGGGTTTGCTGGAAGCTAAGGTTTTTAATTGGGGTACTTTTACCTATGAACTGCCTGTGATAAAGAGTGGTAAAGGAAATCATTCCGCAACCGTCCGCCTGTCGGTGGATGAATCCGTTTTGGCTGCTTATAACGAAACGAACGGTACCGATTATAAACTAATGCCGGATAATTGTTATTCGCTGAAAGAGGGGAGTTTATCTTTTACGGAAGATGATTACAGAAAGTTCTTTCTGATTGATTTTGATCCCGCCTCCCTGACTGATCTGGGCAACGATGGTTTGCAATATATACTGCCCTGTTTGTTGGTGACCGATAACGCGGATATTCGGATTGTAGAGGAGGATAAGGCGCAGATTTTGATCAAGCCTTCTGTCTATCAGCCTTATATTGGTTTCGAAACTCCGGGTATATACAGGACGGGATCTGAGTTCAGCATAAAAACGGATGACGATGATGTTCTGGTCATTTATCCTAAGGTACAGGTCAATTATTATAATGACTGGGATATTTCTTATGATGTCGAGGTCAATTCAGCTGCACTGGATGAATATAACGGTTCCCTGAGTGCAGGTGCCCGAAAATATAAATTACTGCCGGAAGGTGCGTATACGATAGATCGTTCGACTTGTATCCTGAATAAGAACCGGGATTATGAATATCTAAAGATCACATTGGAGGAGAAAGCATTTAAAGTGGATGAAAATAATTATGCTTTCGGGTACTATGCCCTTCCTCTCAAAATAGCTTCTGTCTCAAAGTATGGAATCGATCCGGAGGCGGATGTGACAATCTATCCGATTTCTATCCAACCCCCGGTTATGGAGAAAACCGGCTGGACGATAGAAGAGTGTAATTCTATTATTACAGATGAAGTCGAGAACGCTTCGTCGATGGATATACCGGATAATCTACTGGATAATAATAATAACACTTATTGGTGTACTAGGGCTATCAAGCCGATAGAATTCCCTTATTTTGTCACTATAAACTTGCAGGAGAATTGTAGTTTGTATCGTTTGGGATTCCAGTTGCCGGAAGATGAATCACTGGGAAATATCAAATCAGGCTATTTTGAAGTTAGCACAGATGGTGAAAATTGGACAAAAATTGTAGATTGGAACCGCAAAAGTAATCTGGAGGATCGTTCGATGGAACTGGATTTCTCAATGCAACAAGCCAATTATATCCGTTTTGTTATTACGGATGCATTTGAATATGCAGATCCGGCATTGGGCAAAGCAAGTGGTGCGGTTTGCCAGGTTGCAGAGATTAATGGTTGGGGTATTTAATAACAGATGTTATGTCAAATAGAAGAACTTTTATTAAACAAATGATGGCTGGAGGTATATTATTACCTTCAGCTCCCCAACTCCTGGCGGAGGGAAACTCTTCCGGAGTGGTTGGAAATGGGGAATCTGTCGGTTCCCGCGAGATACGAATTGCTTTAATCGGTAAAGGCGGAATGGGGACTGCTGATGCGAATTGTGCTTTACGGGTACCAGGGGTAAAGATCACGGCCGTATGTGATGTTTATGAAACTCGTTTGGAGGATGCTAAAAAACAGTGGGGAGATCATATTTTCATAACAAAAGATTATAATGATATTCTGAAACGTAGTGATGTCGATGCCGTACTGATCGGAACTCCCGACCATTGGCATCAACCCATTGCCATTGCAGCCATGAAAGCTGGTAAGCATGTATATTGTGAAAAACCGGTTATCCATAAAATAAGTGAGGCGGAAAAATTGATTGATGCGCAGCGGGTAAGTGGTATGTATTTTCAAGCCGGAAGTCAGGGTATGGCTTCTTTAGGGAATAGAAAAGCCCGGCAACTGTTGCGATCCGGGGCTATCGGCAAAGTCAATTTTATAGATGGGCAGTTTACAGGTGCTCCGGGAACATTGGGGTATTATCCGGTTGCTGATAATGCTTCTGAAAAAACAATCTGGTGGAAACGGTTCTTAGGAAATGCACCTAAGCATAAATTCGATCCCCAACGTTTCTTTTATTGGAGGAACTGGAAAGATTACGGAACCGGCATTGCCGGAGATCTGTTCGTGCATGTGCTGGCAAGCCTTCACTATATAACTGATGCTATTGGTCCGGAAAAAGTTTATACGACAGGTGGTATCCGGCATTATACAGACGGATATCGGGATACTCCTGATGTGATGCTTGCTTATCTGGATTATCCGGACAGGGAGGATCTGGGAGCGTTCACCGTACAGTTGGGTGCAAACTATGTCGACGGTGTTTCGCGTAAATGGGGAAGTATGGACTTTCGTATTGTCGGTTCGGAAGGAACTCTCGATGTGGCATGGGATAAGGTCACTTTGAAAACGTTGCATAAGGCTGATACAGCTTTCTTGCAGGCATTGGAACCGATTGGGCAGGGGATCGATACGCCGGTTGTCAAATCGGAAAAGGAGATAGAATTCATTGCTTCATCGGACTATAAGGGGGGGCATTATGATCATTTTGAAAACTTTTTTACGGGTATCCGTAATAAAACCCCGCTTGTTTGTGATGTCATGTTTTCTGTAAGATCTGCTGCTCCGGCCTTATTAAGTTATGAAAGTTATGAACGGGGAGAGGCCGTTTATTGGGATGCTGAGAATCTGAAAGAAAGAAAAATTAAAAAAGAGATTCGTCTATGAAAATTATAGGATATGCAGTCTTGTTGTTGTTAATAAGCTGTCCTTTGTTCGCATCGAATCCGGTTCTTTCGTCGACAGCGGAAACAGTTGTCCCATACCGGTTATCGGAGCAGGAGAAGAAAGATGGTTACCGGTTGTTGTTTGACGGAACTACTCTGGATGGATGGATTAACAACTCTGATGAGTATATATTGGAAAACGGTTGTATTGCTAAAAAAGCCTCGGGATTCGGAAATCTTTATTCGGAAGATAGTTTCTGTAACTTTGTATTGAAGTTTGAATTTCAACTGACACCCGGAGCAAATAACGGATTGGGGCTTCGGCACATCATAGTTCCGGAAGGTTATTTGGGAATGGAACTTCAGATACTGGATAATGACGATCCTCAATATAAGGATCTGAAGCCCTACCAGTATCACGGAGGTTTATATAATTATGCTCCGGCCAAACGCGGGTATTTAAAACCAGTGGGCGAATGGAATCAACAGGAAGTGATAGCTCGGGGAGCCAATATTAAGATCATTTTGAATGGGACGGTCATTCTCGATACGAATATCAAGAAAGTGATTAAGGATATTCCGTATGATAAGGTACAGTCCGGATTGCGGAACTCATGTGGTCACATCGCTTTCTTGGGGCATGACTCGGTAGTCAGGTTCAGATATATCCGTATAAAAGTTCTCGAGTGAGAACCACGCAATTGCTTATAAAACAACGACAAACTACTGATTGACTTGTTTTATAGGCAATTGTAAGTTACATGCTGATAAGAAGGAGCAGGACAAATTGCATTTCTGCCTGTGAGAAAGTGGTACGTAGCTTTTTTAAAGACCTTTGTATCAGATTCTGGGTAGATTGGTAATTCATATCCATGATCTGGCAAATCTCTTCATAAGATAATCCTTCTACAAAACGATAATAGATGATTTCTTTCTGGCGTGGCGATAAAACCTCGAGCATCCGGATCATTTTCTCATTCAGGAATTGTTCTCTTTCATTTTCGATAATCTCATCCTCAATCGTATATTCTGCCGCAAAAACAGGTTCCAGCGAATCGATCTGACTGTATTTTATGTCTTTTCTGAATATATTGAATAGCTTGTTTTTCAAGGCAATAAAAAGGTATAGTTTGATGTTGTCTGTAGACTGGAGGTGTCTGCGGTTCTGAAATATCTTTATAAACACATCCTGTATACAATCCTCTACCAGCCCTTTATCAGAGGTAAAATGCATGCCATAAGCATATAGCGCCTGCGAGTACTCTCTATAAATATATGTATAAGCTTCATCATCTCCACAAAGAAAATTCTCCCAGATTATCTGATCTGAGTTTCTCTTTTTTGTAGTCATGGGGGTTGACTCAGTGTTTTTTCTCATAAGAATGCTACGTGGTTAGACCTTGTTCAGAATCAGAACACAAAAATTTGGGAAAACTACTCATCTTTTTCTGTAAATATATTCACTTTTTTCTAAGTGACTACTTTAGTTGACACTTCTGTCGCAGATTGTAAAGTCTAGTTGACAAATAGACTGCCCGGATTGTTAATTGCATGGAAAAGAGCAATTATTACTGAAAAATTTCCTTAATAGAGTACCAGCTATAAAAAAATGTATTACTTTTGTACCGGTCTTAACAAGGCGCAATAATAGCAAGTTAGATGTAGGTATTGGAGTCCTGTTATTTTAATTTCGCGAGAGAGAAAAGTTATATAAAGTCAATCATTTAAATTATTATCAAGAATGGCTAATTTAGATTTAAGCAAGTACGGAATTACCGGTGTAACAGAAATTTTACACAATCCGTCTTATGATGTTCTGTTCGCAGAAGAAACAAAACCGTCTTTGGAAGGTTTTGAAAAAGGTCAGGTAACAGAACTGGGTGCTGTAAACGTAATGACTGGTGTTTACACAGGTCGTTCACCTAAGGATAAATTCTTTGTAAAGAATGAAGCCAGCGAAGACTCAGTATGGTGGACTTCTGAAGAATATAAAAATGATAACAAGCCTTGTACTGAAGAAGCATGGGCTGATCTGAAAGCTAAAGCTGTTAAGGAATTGTCTAACAAACGTTTGTTCGTTGTCGATACATTCTGCGGTGCAAACGAAGCAACTCGTATGAAAGTTCGTTTCATCATGGAAGTAGCTTGGCAGGCACATTTCGTAACTAACATGTTCATCCGTCCGACAGCGGAAGAACTGGCTAACTACGGTGAACCTGATTTCGTTTGCTTCAACGCTTCTAAAGCTAAAGTTGACAACTACAAAGAACTGGGTCTGAACTCTGAAACTGCTACAGTTTTCAACCTGAAGACTAAAGAACAGGTTATCCTGAACACTTGGTACGGTGGTGAAATGAAGAAAGGTATGTTCTCTATCATGAACTACATGAACCCGCTTCGTGGTATCGCTTCTATGCACTGCTCTGCTAACACAGATAAAGAAGGAACTAGCTCAGCTATCTTCTTCGGTCTGTCCGGTACAGGTAAGACTACTTTGTCAACTGACCCGAAACGTCTGTTGATCGGTGATGACGAACACGGATGGGATAACGAAGGTGTGTTCAACTACGAAGGTGGTTGCTATGCTAAGGTTATCAACCTGGACAAAGAAAGCGAACCGGATATCTACAACGCTATCAAACGCGACGCTCTGTTGGAAAACGTAACAGTTGCTGCTGACGGTACAATCGATTTCGCAGATAAGAGCGTAACAGAAAACACTCGTGTTTCTTATCCGATCTATCATATCGAAAACATCGTTAAGCCGGTGTCTAAAGGCCCGCACGCAAAACAGGTTATCTTTCTGTCTGCTGATGCATTCGGTGTATTGCCTCCGGTATCTATCCTGAACCCGGAACAGACTCAGTATTACTTCCTTTCTGGTTTCACAGCTAAATTGGCTGGTACAGAACGTGGTATCACTGAACCGACTCCTACATTCTCAGCTTGTTTCGGTGCTGCTTTCTTGTCATTGCACCCGACTAAATACGGTGAAGAACTGGTTAAGAAAATGGAAATGACTGGTGCTAAGGCTTATCTGGTTAACACTGGATGGAACGGTAGCGGTAAACGTATCTCTATCAAAGATACAAGAGGTATCATCGACGCTATCCTGGATGGTTCTATCGACAAAGCTCCGACTAAGGTTATTCCTTACTTCGACTTCGTTGTTCCGACAGAATTGCCGAATGTTGATTCGAAGATCCTTGATCCTCGCGACACTTACGCTGACGCTGCTCAGTGGGATGAAAAAGCAAAAGACCTGGCTGGTCGTTTCATCAAGAACTTTGCTAAGTTCACTGGAAACGAAGCTGGTAAGGCTTTGGTTGCTGCTGGTCCGAAATTGTAATTTACAGATTCAGGGCTATATAACCTGGATTAAGTATAAAAAATCAAAAAGCGTAGAACATTTTGTTCTGCGCTTTTTTTATATATCTATATTAATTTTATCATAAATGTTAGTTTGTTTTAAAATCTATTATTATCTTTACCCCCAAATTATCCGTTATTGTGGGGTTTAAAGGTAGAATGATAAAGCATTTATTATTGATTTTCGGAGTCGTATTGTTTTTGTCGTCATGCGGCAAGGACGTCTCTTACCGAATAGAAGGCAAATTGTCTAATTTGGAAGATGAGACGTTGTATGCTGTTTTTGAAAATGACAATTACAAGGTCGTCGATACCATCACGTGTGAAAAACCCGGACAATTCTCTTTGAAACACAATGAAGGTGATTTCAATACGGTCACAATCTTCTTCGATAACAAGAAAAGCTGGACTACGGCTTACCTGATCAAAGGTGAAAAAATAACCATTAGCGGTGATGCTCTTTATCCGTCTCTGTTGCAGGTAAAAGGCGGACGGATCAACGATCAGTTGAACTCCTACAAGAAGAGTATCAGTCCCTTGCTGAAGGAACAAGCGGATCTGTTCAAGATTTTGACGAATAAGGGAAGCTATACGAATACAACGGAAGAAACCGATATCCCGTCTCGTCTGACCAATGTGAATCATACGTTGTCGGAACGGGCCATGGAATACATACAGGCGCATCCCGATGAGGAGGCTTCAGCTGTTTTACTGCAATATTACTTCATGAATCCGGATGACACCCGAAAGCTGGATGAGTTACTGGCGGTGCTGAGTCCGAAGTTGAACAATTTCTATCTGATACGTAAACTGCAGGAATATAGTGCCAAGGCACAGCGTACCTTGTTGGGTGCGGAAGCCCCCGGCTTTCATGTAAAGAACGTATACGGACAAACTGTGAGTCTGGACTCATTCCCGCAACGTTATTTGCTGCTTGCTTTTACAGCTCCCTGGTGCGACATGTGCCAGACGGAAGATCTGTTTTTGGATAAAGTCGCAATGAAATATCCGAAAGAGAAAGTAGATATGCTGCTGATCAGCCTGGACGACGACCCGAAGGAAGTCCGCAAGCTGCTGGCCAAAGACAGTATCGACTGGAACCTGGTGACCGACTCTGCCGGACAGGCAACGATGTTGGTCGACCTCTATAATGTAAACGCACTTCCCCGCTGTTTCCTGATCGATGAAGAAGGAAAGATCGTCATGAAGACGGACAACGGTGTGGAAATAGAACAAACACTTGAAAAACTGATAGAGTGATGAAATAACGAATTATAAACTTTCAACCAAAATCATTAATTATGTTAGTCAAATCGTATGCCGCCGCGGTGCAGGGCATCTCTGCAACCATTGTCACCATTGAAGTCAATTGTACGAAGGGAATCCAGTTCTTTTTGGTCGGTCTCCCCGATGTTGCCGTACGCGAAAGTCACGAACGTATCATCTCTGCCCTTCAAGTGAGCGGATATAAATTCCCCCGTAATCGTATTGTGATCAATATGGCGCCTGCCGATATCCGGAAAGAAGGTTCTGCCTATGATCTGCCGCTGGCTGTCGGCATATTGGCTGCTGCTGAAGAGCTGGATGCTTCCCGGATGGATCAATTCATCTTGATGGGAGAACTTTCGCTCGACGGTAGCCTGCAGCCGGTGAAAGGAGTGTTGCCTATCGCCATCAAAGCGAGGGAAGAGGGCTTCAAGGGCTTTATCCTTCCCAGGCAGAATGCACGAGAAGCTGCGGTAGTCAATAATCTGGAGGTGTACGGGGCTTCGACCATCAAAGAGGTAATCGAGTTCATGAGTGGAAAGCGTGAACTGCAGCCGACTGTCGTGAACACGAGGGAAGAATTTTATGCCCGCCAGGAGCAGTTTGAGTTCGATTTCTCCGATGTACGCGGGCAGGAGAGTGTCAAGCGTGCTTTGGAAGTGGCGGCTGCCGGTGGTCATAACCTGCTGATGATCGGTGCACCGGGAAGCGGCAAGTCGATGCTGGCAAAACGGTTGCCGACTATTCTTCCGCCGTTCACCTTGCATGAATCGCTGGAGACAACGAAGATCCATTCTGTAGCGGGAAAGATAGGGGTGGAGACTTCCCTGATGGTACAGCGTCCGTTCCGTTCACCGCATCATACCATTTCGAATGTGGCGATGGTAGGCGGGGGAGCTTATCCGCAACCGGGAGAGGTCAGCCTGGCTCATAATGGGGTACTGTTTCTTGATGAGTTGCCGGAGTTCAACCGGAGTGTGCTCGAAGTGATGCGCCAACCGCTGGAGGATCGCAAGATCACGGTTTCGCGTGCCCGTTTCTCGGTCGATTATCCTGCCAGCTTTATGCTGGTCGCTTCGATGAATCCTTGCCCGTGCGGTTATTACAACCATCCCGACCGGCCTTGTCTTTGTCCTCCGGGAGCGGTACAGAAATACATGAACCGTGTTTCTGGACCGTTGCTCGACCGCATCGACATACAGGTGGAGATCGTTCCCGTGCCTTTTGAAAAGATTTCCGAACAACGTCCGTCCGAACCCAGTCTGGCTGTCCGTGAACGGGTTATCAAGGCGCGTGCTATCCAGGAAAAGCGTTTTTCCGATTATGAAGGTATCTATTGCAACGCCCAGATGACTACGCCGCTTCTGCATAAATATGCCGTGCCCGATGCTGCCTGTCTGGCCTTGCTCAAAACCGCCATGCAGCGTCTGAGCCTGTCCGCCCGTGCCTACGACCGTATCCTGAAAGTTTCCCGCACCATTGCCGACCTCGATGCCTCCGAAAACATCGAGACCCGCCATCTCGCCGAAGCCATCAATTACCGAAACCTCGACAGGGAGAGTTGGGGACTGTAGAAATTTAAGATATACCGTTCACCTATCACCTTTTTATGCTCGCCTTTTGATTATTATACGATTATGGGTGAATGGATGGGGTGAACGGTTTTATAAAAAGGTGAATGGTTGATTCGAACCCTTCACCTTTTTATAAATAAATCTTTCCGGCAACTAAAAAGTATCTTTCTCCTAGTTACCTGTTATTGTCAAACACGTTACTAACTAACTCTTTAGCTATAACTTTCAATCTCCGGAACTCCTGTCGCAAAGCTTAACGACGTAGGTCGAAAAGCTTTGCGATATGGCTCGTTAAGCTTGCTGACCTTGCTCGTTAAGGGAAAGGCTTATGATGTCTGGCTTAATTGATCGGGACTTATCGCTTAGTAGCCAATAGTATACGATGGTAGTTCTCACAGAACTTCAACTATTCCGGTATTCCAACGGACTTATACCCACATGTCGTTTAAAATATTTGCCGAAGAAGGACATATTTGTGAAGTTCAGCGAATAGGCGATATCCTGCACCGAAGTCTCGGTCGATTTCAACTGGGCTTTGGCATCCATGATGACCATCGATGCGATGATATCGATGCAGGTTTTTCCTGTGGCTTGCCGGATCGTTGTACTTAAATGAGCCTGTGTAATTCCCAGTTTATCAGCGTAGAAGGATACGTTTCGTTCCTGACTGTAATGTTGCATGACCAGTTGTGTAAACTCGTGTGCGATCTGTTCACTTTTTGCTAAAACTGTTTTTTTAGTTCGTAAATCCTTATACAAATCGCCTAGTCCGTGGATCAAGGTGAAGAACATATGTTTGGTAACCTCTCTGCTGATTTTTCCGTAACAAGTGATATAGGTCCTGGCCAGCAGATCCATATGGTCGCGGAAGATTTGGGCGACTCCTTCTTTCAACGGGAAAACCGGTGAGGTCTTTATCGTATAGAAGATGTCGAGAGTCGATTTGATAATATTGGTTGATGTAATGAACTGGGAGGAATAGCCTATGAAATAGATCTTTAGCTCTCCTGTTGCTTTCAGTATCTGGAGAATACTTCCCGGCAGGATGGTCACGAAGTCGTTTGCTTTTACCTGGTAGGTCGTTGCATCGATTGAAGCCTCGATTTTTCCTGCCATGCAGAGCACGAAGATACCAGCTTTCAACCGGCAGGGGAAATTCGTGTACATATTCAGTATTTCGGGGCTGATATCTTTCCCGACAATCCAGTCTTCGGGGATGTCGAGTTTGGGTAGCTCCTTAGGTATATTTGTATCCATTTGCCTGTTTTTATATAGCTGCAAATGTATTCATTATTTTTCAAAGGCCAATATGCTTTCTTATAAATAGAACACCAGAATAGCTCCTTTCTGTACCATATCATGTATAATAAAGAGAGTTAGTTGATGTGTTTTAAGGCATATCTTAAAAAAAGGACAGTAAATCGTATAAATAGACCTTGTGAGGTTCCGAAATTCGGAGTTAATTTGTCCCCGATAAAAATGCATAGGTACTAGTATATAATATTAAGGTTAGAAAATAACCCTAAAATAGGTATAAGAAGGAAATGGAAATAAAGAGAAGACATAGTTCTGCGAGAGCTATGGCGTTGTTTACGTATATTTCTGTATTAATATTAAGTCTGTCTGCTTGTGATGAGGAAGGTCATTCTTCCAAATCGGGAAAACTACGTTTAAGCTTGACCGCTGATACCACATCCCTGAAGAAAGGTATCGACTCGGGTATCACCAAAGCGGCTTCGGACGAGTTCGCGCAATTCCTTACTACAGAAGATTATCGGATATTGATTGTCACCGACAAAGACACCACAAAATCATACGACCGCTTCGACCAGATGCCGTCTGAGATCGAACTGCCCGAAGGTGCTTACACCCTGGTTGCCTCCAAAGGGAACAATCTCCCTGCTGAATTTGAGAATCCTTATTTCGAGGGAAGTACTGCCTTTACCGTAAAAGAGGGGATGAGTACGCCGCTGGAGGTGACGGCGACATTGGGAAATGCACGGATCACGGCCGAATATACCGACGATTTCAAGGAGGCGTATTCGGAGTATGCCGTTTTGCTGAGTTCTGCCTATACAACTACTGATTTGGAGATTGCTAAAGGCGAAACGCGTCCGGCATATATGCAGGTCGATAAAGAGGGAACAGATATTGCTATCGGTATCAAGTTGAAGAAAATAACTGAAGAGACGGAGAAAACATATTACGTACCGACTGCATTGAAGTTGGAACGCCGACAAAATGTACGTCTCATCTTTAAGACGGATGGCGAAGCCCTGGAAGGAATCGGGCTGGATATCGTATTGGATGATACAATGGAGGAAGTGACGTTTACGACGGAGATTCCGGATTTTATGTGGAAGCCGTTTGATAAGCCGACGCTGAGTGCTGCCGGGTTTGAGGACGGAGCTTCGCTGGAGGTAAAAACATCTGCTTTTGATGAAGATTTGCGGGTTGGTTTCAATATTCCGGGAGGAATGAAGTCTTTGTCTGTAAAACGTTGGATAGGTGATGAAGAAGAGGAAGATGCTGAGAGCCTTGATTTGGTCGCACAAGCGGACGAGGCATTGAAACAAGGATATTGTTGGATGGTTGGAGAGACGGAAAACGGTAGTTTGTCCAATGCCCGGGCGGGATATATCAGTTTGTTGAAAGCGATCCGGAGTTTACAAGCGGATCCGGATAATCCGGTGACTTATCATTTCGTTTTTCAGGCTGTCGATGCGACCGGTAAGGCATACGAAAGCAATACGCTTCGTCTGACCGTGGTCGTTCAACCGGCCGGCGCTCCCTTTATTGACGAGCAGGCATTGGCTTTGCCATCCGAAGCGGTGGAAGGGGATGAATTGGTTGATGTGCTGCAAGCCTCTATAATAGCAGAAGGATTGATCGATGAAGAGCATACGACCTTGACGTTGGCAAGTACAGGTGGATTGAATGATATATTCCGCTTGACAAATGATGATGAACGGAAGAAGTTATATGAAACGTATGGTATAGGCGTGGAGAAAATTGCCGATTCCCGATTGGATTTGTATGTATTCAAGCCGTTTACGACATTCTTGACTGCACCGGCAGAGGGAGGAAGTACTACTTATTCGTTGAAACTGCATCTGCAAGATAAAAATGGTAAGACGGATGAGGTGACGAAAGAGATTGTAGTGAAAGCTCCGGAATTTGAATTGGTAACAGGTGAAGGGGATGCTTTTGCCAAACGAATCGTCTTGCGTACGAATTTCTTGGGTGGCGAAGATAAGAATAAGTTGACTTATCAATATTTGAACGGAAGCGATTGGACGGATCTTCCGAACCAATCGTTGAAGAAAGATGCTGACGGAAACCAGTGGGTAGATACTTTGCGTAGTTTGATGCCGGAAACAAAATATTCGGTTCGTGCGATATACAATAGGGGGAAAGATTATGAACGTATCAGCAAAGAGGTAACGGTTACAACCGAGACTACCGGCACGATTCCGAATGGAGGGTTCGAAGAATGGAGTATTGCGCCAGATGCAAATGGAAATACAGATGAGGGGGCAAAGAATACAATTACAGTGACTGGTAAATCGGAATATCCGTATAGATATTGGGAGTTGTGGCAGCCTTGGTCCTCTTCTGAGAATATCGGATGGGCTACATTGAATGCACTTACAACCCAGCATGGTTCTATGAATGAAGGTTGGGTGACTGCGGGCGGAGATTATGGTTGGACGCGTTACGCAGCAAATTCCGGAACGATAAAGGCGGAAGGAGTGTCGGGCTCTGCAGCTTTAATTCGTACAGTTGGCTGGGGAGCTGGTAATACAGGGGGAGGTGATGCTTCTGTGATTAAAGAAATAACACCTGGAGAGTTGTTTTTAGGTGAAGTAAATAGTAATACGTTAAAGCCTATTTATGGCTATGATTTTGGATCTCGTCCAACGGGGATTTCTTTTGATTATAAGTATGAAACGAAGTCGGGTGGAGATGATACATTCATAGCAGAGATTGTTGTATTAGGTGCAAATGGTGAAATTGTAACTCAGCAACAATTACCAAAAAGTGAGTCAGGAGCGATGTCTTCTTGGTTTGAGGGTAAGCAGATTCGTTTACAGTACACAGGAGAAAATGGCCGATTGAAAGCGGAGAAAATTTATATCCGTTTTAAATCAAGTACAAGTGATAATTATGATTATTTGAGAAGTAACTTGGTGAAAATGCCTCCTTTCTCAAATTTAAGTAATGGTGAATCTGTCGGTAGTCAACTTTATATTGACAACGTCGAATTAATATACGAATAAGAAAAGATGAAAAGAAATATACTATACTGTTGTCTGTGTGCCGTATTGCTGGGTTGGTCGGCTTGCGGTGACGAGCCGGAAAACAAGGTGACTGGCTTTGAGGAAGGAACGGGTGGTCTGCGACTGATGGCGGGTTATTCTACTGAAATAAAGGTTCCGGTCATTACCCGGAGTGCGGATTTCAGTGCTTTGGCAGTTAAAGACCTACATATAGTGATTACTGATAACAAGGACAATTCCGTGAAGCTGGATAAGGTGTACGGTGATTTGTTGAATGAAGAAGAGGGGGGATTACCTATTGTTCTTCCATTGGGAGAATATACAGTTAAAGCCTGTACGACAACAGATACAGCCGAGGGTGTGACGGAAATACCCTATTTTATGGCTGAGAATGATAAAGTCAGGGTAGAAGAAAAACAAATATCCAATGTCTCTCTTCGTTGTACATTTGAGAGTATAGGTGTGGAACTAGCCGTTTCCGACCAGTTCAAGCAGTTGATGGAAGAACAACCGAATAACTATTCTTATCAGGTAACAGTCTCCAATGGAATCGTTTCCAGAGAGTTTACTCCGGATAAAATGACGGCTGTCTATTTTCTGGACGCTTGTAAAGCTTTGGTTGTAAAGGTGAAAGTTAGGCTAGGTGCTTCCAATAGCTGGTATCCGAAACGGACCTATTACGTAAAAAACAGTTTGAATACGCCTGCCACCTCCCCGCAATTAGGAGAGTATTATGTTATACGCCTGGATGCAGGGGCTGAACAGGAAGAAACTTTGTCATTGAAATCGGTAACACAGGAGATAAAAGAATAAACAGATGAAGTACGTACGAATATATTGTAGTCTTTTATTATTTCTTTCTTTCTTGTTTTCTTGCGAGATGAAGAAAGATCTGTTTGGTGAAAAAGACGGGCAAACGGGAGATGGCGTGTCAATAGAGAATGTCGGTTTGCTTGATTTGGAAGTTAGTGCAGAAAAAGAGATTCCGGTACCGGGAACTAAAGGGGATGCTGATGAAACATTGAACTCGGATGAGTTTGGCGTTTCCATTTTAGATAGTTTAGGGCAAGTAGTAAAGGCATACGCCTCGTATGCCGAGCTAAAAGAAGCGGGCGAATTGTTGTTGCCTCCCGGACTTTATCATGTGTTGGCTAGTCTGGGCGATGATGTGAATGCCGGATTCAACCGACCCTATTATGCAGGTGATACCACTTGTGTGGTCTCGGCTAAGGAGGTGGCAAAAGTGGTAACGAACTGTCGGTTACAAAATAAAAAAATACAGTTTGGCTTTTCTGATAAATTCCAGCAGGAGTTTTTAGGGGATTATACGATCGTGGTAGACAATGGCTTAGGTGTGTTAACGATTCCGGCGGATGAGAAACGAATTGCTTATTTGAAAAACAGCGGAACTTTACGCTTTACAGTATATGCCACGACAAAAGAAAATAAGGCTTGTACCTATTCGGTTGACCTATCCAAAGAAGAAACTGTGTTGGAGCATAATAATGTGTATATAGAATTGGGCACCGAGCCGATGAAACCCGAACCCCCTGATACACCAGGTGGAGATGGTGAGGGAGAAGAACCCGAACTACCGGAGGATCCGGAAGAACCGAGCGATTCGTCACAAACGGTAGCTCGCCCCTTGTTGAAAGTGGATATATCTTTGGTGGAAAAGGACTATGTGATTGAAGTGCCCTCTGTCTTTGAAGAGTCCGGAAAACCGGATACACCGGGAGGAGGCACGGATACGCCCGGAGGTGGAGACGGACCGGGAGGGGATACGCAACAGAAGATTGGTATAACCGGAACGATCGATGGCAAGTCGTTTAATGTCAATCAAGCACAGACTATTACTTCTGCTACTAAAAGCGTGGTGATTAACTTGTATTTGCCGACAGGCTTGTCTCAGTTGGGTGTGGATGTGGCGATCGGAGCAGATATCAATTTGTCACTTGACTTGCTAAATAAGTCTTCAGTAGATGAAGTGAATGCTATTCTGGCTAACTTAGGTAAGAAATTAGTAGTCCCATCCAAAGGGGATAAAGGAAACCTGAAGTTTGATATATCGGGCTTCTTGGGACTGATGGATACGAATAACTCGTTTAAGATTTCTTTGGGAGACAAGAATGGGGAGACGACGAGTGCAACTATAAAGTTGAATAAGAAATAAGCGATGAACATGGACTATAAAAAGATAATAGGATACACTCTTTGCCTCTTGATGGCTTTTTGCTTTTCCTGTAAAGACGAGACAGAGGGAATACCGACAGGCATGCTTTATTTGAATGTGGAGGAGGATGCTTCTTTGCAAACCCGGGCTACGTCGGAGGTGATGTATGAGTCGCTTCGGGTAGCTATTATCAAAGGGGAGGAAGATACGCTGAAAGTTTACAACGATTACCTGGAGGAGGTAAAAGGCGAACGGTTGATATTGCCGATCGGGGCATATACGGTTGCCGTTACTTCCAACCATGATGGGACAGCGGCATGGGAATCTCCTTTCTATCAAGGACAGGAAACGGTGGAAGTGAAACAAGGCGAGATAACGAATGCAAAGGTGACTTGTACCATTCACAATACAAAAGTATCGGTAGATGCTTCACTGTTGAAAGATTATTTTACCGATTATCAAACGGAAGTGAGTAATTCTTCCGGCTCTTTGATCTATACCCGTGACGAATATCGTGCCGGATATTTTGCTCCGGAAAAGTTGGCGGTCGAGCTCAAGCTGGTGAACCGGGATGGTAACGAATTTGTCATTAAACGGGTCTATCCGAATATCGAGCCGAAATATCATTATACTTTTAAGTTTGAAATAGATAACCAGGGACCGGGTGATACGGATGCCGGCATCGATTTCGATATCACTATTGATGAGGAACATAAAGAAATAACCTGTCCGATCTTTATCCGTAAAGAGGATTTGACACAAAAGGGAGAGCCTTCTTTGCTTCTTCGCGGTTTTAAGGACGAAGGTATATTCCAGCAACCGGAGATAGTGGACGGGGTAGAACCTCCGGCAGCCGGAACTGTTGGCCTGGTTTATCGTATCGGTAAAAAGAATAGTGTACAGTCGTTTAAGGTGACAACCAACTCTCCGGTATTTTCGGCAGCCGGATTAGCGGAGTTTGAGATGACTGATGAAACGGTTGCAATGCAGGCTGCTCGGTTGGGATTTCCGCGTTTGCCGGGGGTAGCGGGTAAAGAGGAAGAACTTTATCTCAACTATGAGTTGGATCTTTCGGGGATATTGCCTTATTTGAAAACGATAGACCGTAAACCGACAGTACATGCTTTCACGGTTACGTTGCTTGACAATATCAATCAGGAAACATCCATTGACTTCTCTTTCAAGATAATGCCGGATGTGGATGCTTATGTGGAAGAGCCTGTAAAATGGACGCACTTCGCTGTATTGAAAGGTGTCTGTCTGGACGAATCCAGCTATTTCATGTTGAAAGCGGCAGAGGGAGAACCGAAGAAGGTAGATGTTGTTCAGCGAGATGCGGAAGGAAATCTGTCGGCTTTGGTGGTTGGATTGACACCGGGTACAGACTATTCGTATTGGATTGAATCGGCGGATAATAGTGCGATGAAATGCGAACCGATTGGCTTTAGCTTGGCTAAACCATTGGAGGTGCCGGGATTGAATATGGACGATTGGGGAACACGAAGCGGAAAGGGAGCTATCGGAGGAAATGTCTCTTATCCTTGCTTAAATGGAGTGAATAGTTCCGGTGGTGTGTACTGGGAATCCGGAAACCGGGGTGCTGCATCCGGGGGGGAAGTCTTGCTGCAGGGAGAAAGCATGGATGTCAAACAGGGGAAAGCTGCCAAACTGACTTCTCGTTGGGCTGGTGCGATGGGTATCGGTGCGTTCTCTGCGGGCAGTATATTCTCCGGTTCTGTGCAAGAGGTCTCTACGGCAGGGGCAAAACTGAAGTACGGACAGCTGCATAATGGTTATCCGACAGCCTTACAGGGATGGTATAAATATCATCCGGGTAAAATCAATTGGGTGGATAATAAAGAGACATCGACAAACGAAACAGATGAAGCAATTATTTATGCGGCATTGACTACCAAACAATATATCTTGGAATCGTTGCGTACAAATATTGGTGGAGTTATAACTTTTGCTCCTACCGATGGTGGCGTGATTGCTTATGGCGAGATGAGGACTCAGCAGGAAGTTACAACTTATGAACAGTTCAATATTCCGTTAGTCTATGCTCGATTGCCGAAAGCAGAGGAGAAAGTCTACCTTATTATTATGGCTGCATCAAGCAGTAAGGGAGAGTTTTTCAAAGGATCGACGGATAGTTGGTTGCTTTTGGATGAGTTCGAATTGCTTTACGACTACAATGATTCTGCTGTTCCAGCTTCGGTAGTTGGAAATATGGTTTCGGTAAATATAAACGACAAATAACGAATATGAAACAACTCTTATCTTTAACCGTTTTGTTGCTTCTCTGTTTTTCTTTTCCTGCGTTGGCCAAGAAGAACAAATACGACCGGGGCATTCTGATGAAAACTTTTATCCCGAAAGGGCAATGGATGGTTGGTACGACATTCTCATATAGCGAACATGTGGATGAGAACTTTGAGTTTTTATCTGTGTTGAAAGATATTAACAGCGAAGGGTATACCTTTAAGGTTACTCCGTTGGTAAGCTATTTTATCCGCGATAATATTAGTCTCGGCGGACGGTTTGCCTATTCGCGTACGAATATGGATATAGGTAATATATCTCTGGAATTGGGTGACGATCTGAGTTTTGATGTCGATAACTTCAAGTCTGTGTCCAATACCTATACGGCAGCGGTCTTTCTCCGTACCTATTTGAATCTGGGAGATAGCAAGCGTTTCGGATTATTCAATGAAGCGCGTGTGTCGTATGGTTATTCAGAAAGCAATAGCAGTTCAGGTACAGGTATCGATCTTTCCGGTATGTATCAGTTGAAACATAACCTGAATATCGGTCTGGCTCCCGGGTTGACTGTCTTTATCAACGATTACGTGGCAGCCGAGGCTTCGGTCAATGTGGCGGGATTGAACTTTAACTGGTATGACCAGACGAAAGACCAGGTGTATAAAGGAAAACGCACGGCAAGTTCCGCTAATTTCAAGATCAATCTGTTGTCGATCGATTTGGGTATTGTCTTTTATTTGTAAAAACAGGGCATGAAAGGAAGAAATCATATATTGTGTTTTTTATTAAGTCTGTTGCTGGCAGGCTGTGTGGAAAACGATCTGCCTTATCCTACCATCAAAGGGGTTATCGAGGAGTTCGCCATCGAAGGGCAGACTTCGGTAAAGATCGATAAGGCTTCGGCTTCCGTCTCTGTGAAGGTGGCGGATACGTTAGACTTAAGAGACCTGAGGGTGGAAAAGCTGGTCGTTACTCCAGGCATGACCGTTCTGCCGGATTCTGTTGCCTGCAAAGATTTCCGGCATTTTCCGGATACTGGATTTGTGTCGGTTGACAGTTTGCCCGAAACGGTTAATACGCGGATGAACTTCAGGGAGCCGGTTTCTTTCCTGCTTCGTTTGTATCAGGACTATCCTTGGAAAGTAACAGTGGTGCATGACATACAACGTAAAGTAATTGTTGCCAACCAGTTGGGAAATGCCTTGATCGATGCAGATACGCATAATGTAATTATATATGTGGATTCAACAGCCCAGCCTTCTTTACGTAATGTGAAAATAGAGACCTTCCAGTTAGGTAGCAGCATTGCAAAAACGACACCCGAACCGTCGGAAGTAACCGATTTCACCCGTCCTCGTGTATTTCAGGTATCGGCTTTCGGTGAAACGGAAGAATGGACCGTGAGTGTGGCGTATCCGCCTGCCGGCATGTCGTTCACCTCTTTGTCGGCATGGGCGAAACGGGCGGTAGTAACGGGTAAGACATTGACCGGACAGGTTTCGGCTCGCTATCGCGGTAAACCGCAGGCAGAGACAAAGGCCGATTCGGAAGAAGCTTGGGAAGAGGTGCTTTCCAGTGAAATAGAGATAGATGAAGAAGGAAACTTTACGTTGGTCTTTACGCATCTTAAACCAAGCATGGAGTATGAGTATCAGTTAACAGTGGATGGTGCATCCGAGGATATCAAGACATTTACGACGGAGGCGGTGGAATTGGTGCCGAACCTCTCGTTGGACGATTGGTTCAAAGATGGTAAAAGTTGGTATGCCAATCTCGACCTGACAACGGAAAACTATTTCTGGGATTCCGGTAATAAGGGATCGAATGCGGTAGGTGAAGCCAATCCTACTTCTCCGGAAACCAGCGATGTAGTAAAAGGAAAAGCCGCCCGCCTGGAAAGTAAAACGGTAGCCGGAGTGTTTGCTGCCGGTAGTTTGTATACAGGTACTTTTGGAAAGGTGGAAGGACTGAGCGGTGCTTCGTTGAATTTCGGTCGTCCGTATACCGGTCGTCCGTCAGCCTTGCGCGGCTACTATAAATATAACTCCGGCACGATTGATAAAGCGAAAGATCCCTATAAGGATTTGGAAGGTCGTAAAGACTCTTGTCATATTTATATGGCGTTGTTCTCCGATTGGACGGCTCCTTTCCCTGTCAATACGAATACGGGGGTATTTGTGGACCGTACCTGGAATAATGAAAGCCTGCTTGCCTTTGGCGAACTGATCCAGGGTGAGACAGTGAAGGATTATACGCAGTTCCGTATCGACCTGCAATATCGCGACCAGACAACAAAGCCAACCTATATATTGATTGTCGCTTCCGCCAGCAAGTATGGCGATTACTTTACTGGCAGTACGAGTAGCGTGTTGTTGCTGGATGAGTTGGAGTTGGTGTTTGAATAGGATTCGAATGTGGAAGAAAACCGGCTTATCGAGTAAGGTCAAATCTACTCGATAAGTAGATGCTCGTCTACTTAGTAAGTAGTGGGGGTGTCTGCTTATTAAGTAGACGATGCTCTACTTAATAAGCAGTTTTTGGCTTGCTTCAATACTTCATAGAACGGTTGTTAAGAATGAAATAAGAAACCGGATAGAACCGGAGGCTTTAAACCTCGGTTTTGGACCGGCATAAAATAAAAACAGTTTAAGAATAAATAGAGTAGCATCGGAAGAACGTATGTTTTCTTTCGGAAGAAACAGGGTTTTCTCCCGAAAGAAACGGTGTTTTGCTGGGAGGAAAGGATATGAAGATGGAAAGGAAGAGATATATGAAATGGCTGGTTTTGCTGGTCGGGATGATCTGTTCGGTCGGGGTAAAGGCAACGGATGTGAACTCTGTGAGTAGTTTAATCAGTGCTTTGGGGAGTGATAAGGCAACGGATATTGGAAATAATACGGTTCGGTTGACAGATAATGTTTCTTTAAGTAGTACTTTAACTTTTACAGGAGGGACGATTATACTGGATTTGAATGGGAAAGAACTTAGCTTATCTACAGTGAATAAAGATGCTATGGTCTTTTCTGTTAATAGTGGAAATTTGACAATAAAAGGAAATGGACTTATTAAAGCAAAAGCATCGTGGGAAGTAGGTAGTTGGTCTAGTAAGTATAATGCTATTGCATTATCATATAATGGAGGACAAGTTCATATATTAGGAGCTCGTTTTGAAGCTGAAAAATATTACAAAGGAACAGCTTATACTCTAGATCCTAATAATGGTCGTACAGTAGCTGATATGATTCCGAACGGAGCATATATGACCAATAGCAATGATTATTCAAGTACAGGTCTTGTTGCTACATCGACAACGGTCGTATTGACCAATTATAAAATCTCTTATAATCCAAATGGAGGGCAAATGGCATCAACAAATGCTGAATACAATCTTGAAACTGTTGATGATTTCCAGTTGCCGACGGAAGGGGCTATACTTAGGAAAGGTTATACATTTGTGGGGTGGAAAGAGAATGGAACGAATGTAGATAAGGACTATCTGAAATCTAAAATTCAATCATCTGGGCATGTTGCTTCTGTGGATATGACTTTTATTGCAAATTGGAAAGCTATAGATTATACTGTCACTTATTTTAATGAAGGTAAAGATATAACCTCTACAGTAGATAGACTGAAAACATATCAAATAGGAAATAATACAACACTTCCAACTCTCAAACGAAGTGAAGCAGATTTTCTAGGTTGGAAAGATCGGTCTACTGGCCAAATGATAACGAATTTACCGGGAAATGATCCTCGGAATTTAGAGTTAGATGCGATATGGGATAAGAAGTATAATATAACTTTTGTGACAGGAACAGAGGAATCGATCTTAAAAATATCAACTGCTACAAGTAAGGAGGTGTCAATTCCCACTCCGAAAGAAAAGAAGGGCTATACATTTGAATATTGGTCTGACGGGAAAGGAAACGCAATTCATGATAAAATCTCGGCAAATGTTTATGACTCGGATATAACATTAACCGCCGTATGGAGTCCGATTACTTATCATGTTATATTCAAAGATGGAGAAGAAACGAAAGAGACGAAAGAATATACGATAGAATCCGGTTTGTCCGATTTTCCAACTATTCGTAAGGATGGTTATGTATTTAATTCTTGGTTGAATGAAAACAGAAAGCCTGTTTCTTCTATTTCAAAAGGTATAATTGGAGATAAAACATTTACAACTGATTGGACGGAAATAACCTATACGTTGACTTATGATTATGCGGATGGTGAAACGCCTTCTTCTTCTGATAAATATAAATATACGGAAACTGCTCAAACACAAATAAGAAGTGCTTCACGTAAAGGATATAATTTCTTAGGTTGGTTTTTACCTGGTAGCACAGACAAATTGGAAAAGGTTCCGACACTTATTAGTGATACGCAGAAAGAATTTTTATTTACGGCAACTGCTAAATGGGAAATTCAAAACTATAAAGTCATCTTTTACTTGAATGATGGAACTGGGGCTGTATTAAGTGAGAAAGAATATACCTATAATGTGAATACCGGTATTCCAGAGGAAGATATGCCAAAAGATGTCAAGCGTACCGGTTATGACTTTGGCGGTTGGTTTGGAAATGAAGCATGTACGGGTGATAAGATAGAAAATGTATCTGCCGGAGCTGGAGAACTGAAGCTTTATGCGAAATGGACTCCTAAAACATATACTATCACTTATGATATGCAAGGAGGTACAAATGCTTCGAATGCTCCTTCTTCTTTTATATATAACGAAGGATGTCTTTTGCCGAGTGAAAATGTAAAACAAGATCATTATGTATTTACAGGTTGGACAACAGAAGCCACATCAACTACTTACGTGAAATCTATTCCTGCTAATACGGAAGGGAATCAAAAATTTTATGCCCAGTGGACTCCCTGTGTATATACTATTTCGTATATAACCAACACTGAAACAGCGCTTCCTGCCCAGTCTTATTTGTATGGTACGGAAGTAAAAACAAAGAAAACATATAAAGAGGGATATACCTTGACTTGGTGTTATGATGCCGCTCTAACACGTCCTTTTGGTGATCTAATTACTGCTGATAAGATTCCGGCAGGGACAGGTGATGAACTGGCTCTTTATGCCAAATGGACTCCCACGGAATATATAATTACGTATGATACCTATTATGGAAAAATTACATCCGGAAAGGTAGAGAAATACACCATTGAACAAGAAGTCAAGTTGCCTACCGATATACATCGGGAAGGTTTCACTTTTGCCGGTTGGTATGCCGATGATTTGTTGAAAGAGAAAGTAACAAAGATTGAGAAAGGTTCATCCGGCAACAAAACCTTCTACGCCACCTGGGATCGTGGTTACCAATTAATCGTTACCCAACCTTCTTATGGTAAGATTTCCGTTACCCGTAATGGTACTATTCTGCCTGCCGGAACGATGATCGGTAAAGGAGAATCGTTGACGGTGACAGCCGAAGCGACGGATGCCAACTATGAATTGAAGGAATTAGTCATTGATGGCAAAGCTTATACTTCCAGCCCGCAATTGGTAGCGATGCCGGAAAAAGATTTGAAGATAACGGCAACGTTTACCGAGGCTTCTAGGCCTGCCGCCTCTGCCCCCGAAATTATCCTGACCCCATCCGGTGTCGATAAATTTCCGAAAGGGGAGGATGTAAAGGTTCGACTAAAGAAAACAGATGAGGCTACCACTTTATATTACCGTTTGGACGGTTCACCAGAGAAGGCTTATTCGGGAGAGTTCCTGGTTGAGAGTGCTAAAGATACGGTTCTTTTGGAGGCTATTGCAAAGAAAGAAGGTTATCGGGATGGGGTGACAACACGTTATATTATCTTCAATAATGGGAAGATTACCCTGACTTTCGATCTCCCTCTTGGCGTGAAAGCTACCAACCCGACAGGCGGCGATGTGGTGACGGCTACCACGACCGGAGGCTCTTTTGAGTTTAAGCTGACGGTGGATAAAGACTATTATACGAATCTCGACTCAATGGTTGTCTCGGCGAATGACTCGACGATTCGGGCGAATGCCTCCGGGCTTTATACGTTGACGGATTGCTCGTCCGATATTACGGTGACTGTTTCCGGTCTGAAAGCCAGAACCTGTACGGTTACATTGCAGCAGACAGAGAACGGGCAGATCAAGTTTACCGACGGTGCGGACGAAACGACTTCGGAAGTTGCATACGGATCATCGGTGTCGATCACGGCTGTTGCTGATGAAGACTTTAAGTTCCTGCAATGGAATACCGGCAGTCAAAGCAACCCTTTGAAACTGACGATTAGCAGGGATACGACTATTTCTGCCCGTTTCATCTCTGATTATAAATCGTATATGATGACTTTGCCGCAGATGGAAGGTGTGACTGTGAAACCGTTCTCCGGTTATTCTACCGAAGTGAAGAAAGACGGAACGTTTAAGTTCTATCTAGTTCTCGCTAAAGGATACCGTGAAGGAAATTTGGTTGTTCGTGCCAATGGTGAAGAGTTGACGAAGAATAAAGGAGGATATGCGATCTACCATATAAATAAGAACATCAGTATCTCGGTCGATGGTATTGTCCGGGATTCCATAAAGCTGACATTGCCGGATCATGTGAAGGCGAAAGTTGTTGAAACGATGTCCGACGTAGCCGGTCAAGGGCTATTTGAAGAAACGATGCTTTTGCTTCAGGCGAAAGCGCCCGAAGGTAAAATCTTTAGTAAATGGACGGACGGTAAGACGGATAATCCCCGAATGGCAACGGCTGTGGATGCAGCCCAGCTCATACCTCTGTTTACAGATAAGGAAGATGCTACTTATGCAAAGGTGATCCTGAATCAATCACCGGGAGCCGGTATTACGGGAGCCGGTTCGAATATGGATGCAGTGAAGAGTGGTGACGTTGTGCAGCTGAAAGTCGTTTTGCTTCCTGCTTATAGTCAAAGCGAAGTCGTTTTGACAGCCGATGACAAGGTGCTGACTCCTGAAACTTCTTTACGCGCAGCATCTGAGACGAAAACCTATGTATATAATTTGCCGGTGGAAAAAGACGGTATAACGGTGAAAGTATCGGGACTGAAACTAAATAGCTATGAGGTTACAGTGAGCCAGACTAACGGTGGTACCGTATCTGCTGTTCCGGCAGGTAAGGTTACTCATGGGGATAAAGTCCAATTGAAGGCGGAGGCGGCTTCCGGCATGTTGTTTGTCAAATGGTGGGATGGTAACACCCTGAATCCTTATCCGTATACGGTAACCTCCGATACGGAAGTAAAAGCCTGTTTCGTCGGAACAGAATCGATTGTCGATAATGAATTGGTTGATACGGAACGAGTACGGATGAAAGTATCCGCTTCTACTTTGTTTATTGAAGTGCCGGAAACTTCCCTGTTATATATCTGGGATTACAAAGGCTCTTTGTTCCGTACCCTTACAGTTCCTGCAGGGATGTATACTAGTTCGCTTCCGTCGGGAGCTTATTTGGTGAAAGTGGGTGACGGACAACCGGTGAAAGTCGTTGTTCGGTAAAGAAAAAGGAGTAAAGGTCTTCAAACCTTTACTCCCTAATACTAAACTTTTTATTCCTTGATTAGAAAAATGCCTTGAATAGTTTACGTAAGAAATCCCTTCCGTCTTTGCGGCAGAGGATAATCCTTATAAATATTATTGAACTAATTAAAAAGATTGTCCCGAAAACAGCGAGTGCTGGTGTTATTACAATTGTTGATGCTATCATATTTATTCCTCCTTACTTCTATTTGTCAATAAAATATAATCCTATAACTATTAGAACGAAAACAGATAATCCACTAAGTGTATAAATCAGCCATCTGTCTGTCGCGTCACTCATGATTGTAGATAGAATACCCCCCCAATGACGAGTTTGGCTACGTCTAATAAAAACTTTCCTAATTCTTTTAACATAGTTATTCTTTGATTAAATGATTACTAGTTACAAAGGAAACCAATCTTTTCCATCTAACCAAATATTTCCGTACCTTTGCCCCTCAAAAAGAGAACACAAGGTATGGAAAAACAGTTTAAGAGAACGCTGATTACTACGGCGTTGCCGTATGCGAACGGGCCGGTACATATCGGACATCTGGCTGGGGTGTATGTGCCTGCCGATATTTATGCCCGCTACCTTCGTCTGAAGGGGGAAGAGGTTTTGATGATTGGGGGATCGGATGAGCATGGTGTGCCTATTACGCTCCGGGCTAAGAAAGAAGGAGTTACACCGCAGGATGTGGTGGACCGTTTTCATGGTATCATCAAGAAGTCTTTCGAGGAGTTCGGTATCACGTTCGATATCTATTCCCGTACTACTTCGTCTACCCATCGTCAGGTGGCTTCGGATTTCTTCCGGACACTCTACGAAAAAGGTGAATTCATCGAGAAGACCAGCGAACAATATTACGACGAGGAAGCCAAACAATTCCTTGCCGACCGTTATATAACCGGTACATGCCCACATTGCGGTAACGAAAAAGCCTATGGCGATCAGTGCGAAGCCTGCGGTACTTCGTTAAGCCCGACAGACCTGGTCAATCCGAAGTCTGCCATCAGTGGCAGCGAGCCGGTGATGAAGGAAACCAAACACTGGTACCTGCCGTTGGATAAACATGAACCGTTCCTGCGCAAATGGATCCTCGAAGATCATAAGGAGTGGAAGCCGAATGTATACGGACAGTGCAAGAGCTGGCTGGATATGGGATTGCAGCCACGCGCCGTAAGCCGCGACCTGGACTGGGGTATCCCTGTGCCGGTGGAAGGAGCTGAAGGCAAAGTACTTTATGTGTGGTTTGATGCTCCGATCGGTTATATCTCCAATACCAAAGAATTGCTGCCGGATAGCTGGGAGACCTGGTGGAAAGATCCTGAAACCAAGATGGTACATTTCATCGGTAAGGACAACATCGTGTTCCACTGCATCGTATTCCCCTCTATGCTGAAGGCGGAAGGTTCTTTCAACCTGCCGGAGAATGTGCCTGCCAACGAGTTCCTGAACCTGGAAGGGGATAAGATCTCTACTTCCCGTAATTGGGCGGTTTGGCTGAATGAATATCTGGTGGATATGCCGGGTAAGCAGGATGTATTGCGTTATGTACTGACGGCCAATGCTCCGGAAACAAAAGATAATGACTTTACCTGGAAAGATTTCCAGGCACGCAATAATAATGAACTGGTGGCTATCCTGGGTAACTTCGTGAATCGGGCACTGGTACTGACTGAGAAGTATTTTGAAGGAAAAGTGCCTGCAGCCGGCGAGTTGACCGATTATGACCGTCAGACATTGAAGGATTTTGAAGATGTAAAAGTAAATGTAGAACGTTTGCTGGATACATACCATTTCCGTGATGCTCAGAAGGAAGCGATGAATCTGGCACGTATCGGAAACAAATACCTGGCTGACACGGAACCCTGGAAGCTGGCGAAGACGGATATGGCACGTGTGGCTACGATCATGAATATCGCTTTGCAGATCACGGCTAACCTGGCCATTGCTTTCGAACCGTTCCTGCCGTTCAGTATGGAAAAACTCAACAAGATGCTGAATGTGGAACCGTTAGGCTGGAGCCGTCTGGGCGCAACCGACTTGCTGGAAGCCGGACATCAGCTAGGCAAATCCGAACTGTTGTTTGAAAAGATCGAAGACAGTGTGATCGAAGCGCAGGTTCAGAAGTTGCTGGATACAAAGAAAGCGAACGAAGAAGCCAACTATAAAGCGAAACCGATACGCGAAAACATCGCGTTCGATGATTTCACAAAACTGGATATCCGTGTGGGAACGATCCTGGAATGTACAAAGGTGCCTAAGGCCGACAAATTGTTGCAGTTCCGTATCGATGACGGTCTGGAGAAACGTACAATCGTTTCCGGTATCGCCCAGCATTATGCCCCTGAAGAGTTGGTCGGAAAGCAGGTTTGTTTTATTGCCAACCTTGCTCCGCGTAAATTGAAAGGCATTGTATCGGAAGGTATGATCCTCTCTGCTGAAAACTTCGATGGCAAGCTGTCTGTCATCACTCCGGAAAAAGAAGTGAAACCGGGTAGCGAAGTAAAATAACATAAGATCTCCGGTGCTATGGAACGTAAGAGTGCCGGAGGTATGAATGATAATAGAGCCGGTATTCTTATCTGTAAGAGTCCCGGCTCTCTCATAGGTAAGAGTCCCTAAGCTCTCACTTATCATAGAAAAGAATGTTAAAGGTCTTTTATGCAATAAAAGATTATTTGGAACGTTTTAATCTTCATAAGATAAACAGTGGTATACAATAGGAAAGATGTCTGAAAAACATATACAAATGGTTGACTTGCAAGGTCAGTATCATCGCCTGAAAGAGGAGATAGATGCCGCCATGCAAACTGTTATTGAAAGCAGTGCCTTTATCAATGGTCCTCAGGTGAAGGCTTTTGGCGATCACTTGGCTGAATATCTCAATATTCCCTATGTGATTCCTTGCGGGAACGGTACGGATGCTCTTCAGATCGCTTTGATGGCGTTGCAGTTGCAACCGGGGGATGAGGTGATTGTTCCGGCATTTACCTATGTGGCGGCTGCTGAAGTGATCGCTTTGCTGGGATTGACTCCTGTGCTGGTGGATGTAGATCCGCGAACCTATAATATTGATCCCCGTAAAATAGAAGAATCTATTTCCCGTAATACCAAGGCAATCATTGTAGTTCACCTGTTCGGCCAGTCCTGCGATATGGCTCCGATCCTGAGAATAGCCGGCATGTATCATCTTCATGTGATAGAAGATAATGCGCAGTCCGTTGGTGCGGAATATACTTTCCCGGATGGGCAGGTGAAGAAAACGGGGACAATGGGCGTTATCGGTACGACTTCGTTTTTCCCTTCCAAGCCGCTGGCCTGTTTTGGTGACGGAGGCGCTTTAGTGACTTCTGATGAGAGTCTGGCAAAGCGTATCCGTATGATCGCAAATCATGGTCAGGAAGTTAAATATCATCATAAGCTCATAGGATGTAACTCTCGTCTGGATACCCTGCATGCCGCTGTTTTGGATGTGAAGCTGAAGTATATCGACGAGTTTACAAAAGCCCGGCAGGTCGTTGCCCGAAGATATGACGAAGGTTTGGCTTCATGCGAGCAGTTGATTCTTCCGAAGAAGAGTGATTTCTCTACACATGTCTATCATCAATATACGGTTCAGTTGAAGCCGGTTCCGGAGTATCCCGATACGGCAAAGCATCGGGAGGCATTACAAGCGGCTCTTAAAGAGAAAGGTATTCCTACCATGGTATACTATCCTGTTCCTTTACAAGCACAAGATGCTTATAAATGGATGGCACGTACCCCCGGAAGTATGGAAAATGCAGCCCGTTTAAGCAACTGTGTCCTATCCTTGCCGATTCATACGGAGATGACAGTGGAAGAACAGGAATATATAATAGATGTATTGGTAAAGGAGTTAGAAAATAGAAAGATTTGAGCTATCTGTTTATGGTGACGGTAGTAACCAATTCCCCTCTTGAGAGGGGATAAGGGGTGTGTTAAAGCTGGTTATAGGACGAAACTTTAACACACCCCCTTCCCCCTCTCAAGAGGGGAGCTAGGTACAATCGGTCAATAATCGGATAGTTCACATTTGATAAAATATGAAAGAAAATAAGATAAAATTCGCTGTAGTCGGTTGTGGTCATATCGGAAAGCGCCATGCCGAGATGGTAACCCGTGATCAGGATGCCGAATTAGTCGCTTTATGCGATATCCGTCCTCGCGAAGAATTGGGAATAGAGGCGTATGAAGTTCCTTTTTTTGCCGGTTTGCAGGAATTATTGCAGAGTGGCATTCAGATGGATGTCATTAATATCTGTACTCCGAACGGTTTGCATGCGCCTATGGCGGTACAAGCCATCGAAGCCGGCTGTAATGTGGTGATAGAAAAACCGATGGCGTTGACACTGGCTGATGCGGAGAAGGTGGTATATGCTTCTTTGAAATACCGTAAACAGGTATTTTGCGTCATGCAGAACCGCTATTCCCCTCCTTCCGTGTGGATTAAGGATATGATCGATTCCGGTAAATTGGGAAAGATCTATATGGTTCAGTTGAACAGCTATTGGAACCGTGACGAACGCTATTATAAACCCGGTGGCTGGCATGGGGATGCTGCGCTGGACGGCGGAACGCTCTTCACCCAGTTCTCTCATTTTATCGATATCATGTATTGGTTGTTCGGGGATATCTGTAATATCCAGGCCCGTTTTGCCGATTTCAATCATGATAAACTGACCGCTTTTGAAGATTCCGGCTTTGTGAATTTCAATTTCGTGAACGGAGGAATGGGAAGTCTGAGTTATTCGACTGCTGTCTGGGACAAAAATATGGAAAGCAGCATGCTGATCGTGGCAGAGAATGGCAGCGTAAAGATCGGTGGACAATATATGAATGAAGTGGAATATTGCCATGTGAAGGAGTATGAGATGCCCGAACTGGCTCCAACCAACCCGGGTAATGATTACGGCCCTTACAAGGGATCGGCTCAGAATCATAATTTCGTAATCCGCAATGTGGTCCGTGTCCTTTCCGGTTCCGGTTCGGAATGTATTACAACGAATGTCTTGGAAGGTATGAAAGTCGTAGATATAATACAACGTATCTATGCTCAAAAGTAACGATTCTGAATAAGAAATAATGATCGGTAATTTCCCTTTTATATAAATAACGATTTTAGAAGGGAAAGAATCCCTTCAAATTCCTATCTTTGTGGAAGTTTTGTCATTCCCGGCATGGGACTGACCAACATTGTTGTGCTCTCATTCTTATGAAAAGGACTGAGATATATAGAGAAACTCAAATTGAACAGATAGCATGAAACAGATTTTAGTTACCGGAGGAGCCGGTTTTATCGGCTCTCATCTTTGCGAACGCCTGCTGAAAGACGGGAACAATGTGATTTGTATGGATAATTATTTTACAGGTCTGAAACAAAACATTGTTCATTTACTGGACAATCCCTATTTTGAGCTGGTTCGCCATGATGTGACATTCCCGTATTATGTAGAGGTCGATGAGATTTATAATCTGGCTTGTCCGGCATCTCCGATACATTACCAGTTCGATCCGGTGAGTACGACTAAAACATCTGTTATCGGTGCCATCAATATGCTTGGGTTGGCTAAACGTACCAAAGCACGTATTCTTCAGGCTTCTACCAGTGAAGTTTACGGTGATCCGATCGTCCATCCCCAGGAAGAAAGTTATTGGGGAAACGTGAATCCGATCGGTTTGCGTAGTTGTTATGATGAGGGCAAACGTTGTGCGGAAACTTTATTCATGGATTATCATCGTCAGAATAAGGTAGATGTCAAGATTATCCGTATTTTCAATACCTATGGTCCCCGTATGCGTCCGGATGACGGCCGGGTTGTTTCCAACTTTATCATGCAGGCGTTGAAAGGCGAAGATATTACTATTTACGGAGATGGAAAGCAAACCCGTAGCTTCCAGTATGTCGACGACCTGGTGGAAGGTATGATTCGTATGATGGCTTCCGAAAACTTTACCGGACCTGTCAATTTGGGAAATCCGAGAGAATTTACCATGCTGGAGTTGGCCGAGTTAGTATTGAAGATGACTAATTCGAAATCAAAAATAATATTTACCCCTCTTCCTTCTGATGATCCCAAACAGCGTAAACCGGATATTACTTTAGCAAAAGAAAAACTGAATGGCTGGGAACCTAAAATCCGTTTGGAAGAAGGTTTGATAGATACAATTAAATATTTCAAGAGCCTTTAATTTTGCATTTTGATTATAAATTATGAAAATAGCGATAGTAGGAACAGGCTATGTCGGCCTGGTTACCGGAACTTGTTTTGCAGAAATGGGGACCGAAGTTTTTTGTGTAGATGTTAACACCGAAAAAATTGAAAACCTTAAAAAGGGGATAATCCCTATCTATGAACCCGGTCTGGAAGACATGGTCCATCGTAACCAGCAGGCCGGAAGATTACACTTTACAACCGATCTTACTGAATGTCTGGACGAAGTGGAAGTTTTGTTCAGTGCCGTAGGTACGCCTCCCGATGAGGATGGTAGTGCAGATTTGAAGTATGTGCTTGAGGTAGCCCGTACTGTCGGTCGGAATATGAAGAAACATATTCTGGTCGTAACAAAGAGTACGGTTCCCGTCGGCACGGCAAAGAAAGTACGCCGGGCTATCCAGGAAGAACTGGATAAACGTGGAGTTGAGATCGAGTTCGATGTAGCTTCTAATCCTGAATTTCTGAAGGAAGGAGCAGCGATCAGCGACTTTATGAGTCCGGACCGTGTTGTTGTTGGTGTAGAATCTGAGCGTGCAGAAGAGTTGATGACTCGTCTGTACCGTCCTTTCCTTTTAAATAATTTCCGTGTGATTTTTATGGATGTGCCATCTGCCGAGATGACCAAATATGCTGCGAACGCCATGTTGGCTACCCGTATCAGTTTTATGAACGATATTGCCAACTTGTGTGAGATTATCGGTGCGGATGTAAATATGGTACGTAAAGGTATCGGTTCTGACAACCGTATCGGTAACCGTTTCCTGTATGCTGGCATCGGTTATGGCGGTTCATGTTTTCCTAAAGACGTGAAAGCATTGATCAATACAGCCAAGCAAAATAATTACCCGATGCGTATCCTTCAGGCAGTCGAGGAAGTCAATGACGAGCAGAAATCTCTTTTGTTCCATAAACTCGAAAAGCATTTTAATGGAGACCTGAGAGGTAAACGTATCGCTATCTGGGGACTGGCTTTTAAGCCTGAAACAGACGATATGCGCGAAGCTCCTTCTTTGGTTTTGATAGAAAAACTGTTGGCGGCAGGTTGTGAAGTATATGCTTATGATCCTGTAGCTGTAGAAGAATCCAAACGTCGTATCGGAGATGTTATCCATTATGCAAAAGATATTTATGATGCAGTAGTGGATGCCGATGCCCTGATGCTTGTAACGGAATGGAAAGAGTTCCGTATGCCTTCCTGGTCTGCAATAAAGAAACTGATGGCTACTCCGCTGGTTCTTGATGGCCGTAATATTTATGATATCAAGGAGATGGAGGAGAACGGGTTTGTTTATCATTGCATAGGGAGGTAAATACATATTGTAAACTAAAATTAATTAACTATGAAAGAAAATGTGATTAGATTCAGTGATGTAGAAAGTTGCATAATTGAATTACGGGATCAAAGAGTTCTGCTTGACAGGGATGTCGCTATGCTTTATGATGTAGAAACAAAAGAAATAAATCAGGCAGTCAAAAATAATCCGGATAAATTTCCTGCCGGATATTTAATCGAATGTAATAAAGTTGAGAAAGCCGAACTGGTCAAAAATTTTGACCGGTTCAATCCTTTAAAACATTCAACAGCTCTTCCGACAGCTTTTACTGAAAAAGGACTTTACATGTTGGCAACAATCCTGAAAAGTAACAAGGCAACGCAGACAACAATCGCAATCGTTGAAGCTTTTGCAAGAATCAAGGAATTGTCCAGAACTGTTTTACAGTTACCTACCGCTGATGAAGCACAGCAGAAAACACTTATGCAGCGCACGAGTGAGTTAATGGCTGACTTATTAGATGATGAACCGAAAGTAACAGATTCGGAAACGAAAATAGAATTGAATCTGGCTGTTTTAAAGTTTAAGCATACGGTGAAAAGAAGATAAGAGTGGTTGGTCATAAAGAAGTTTTTTGAAAAATAACTATCATACTATCATATTTTGTTTGTACTCTTTGATTTACGGGATGTATAACTATGATGGTTGATGAATTTATCTATCATAGAACTATCATAAACTGTCATTATCGTCTTACTCTCCGTCTGTTTTGTGTTAAGTATGACATTTAATTTGTCAAAGTAGTTATCTTTTTTAGCTAAAACAGGAAGAAAATTTTCCCGGGACCCCTATTTCGACAGTTTTTATACCCCGGTCTGAGTGATGCTGACACCCGGGTGTGGAGATGGTTAAGACCTGGGTCTCAATGAGTTTATATAGTTATATCTTTGAAAATAAGCAATATACTGTTTGAAAAAAGATAGCTGTTTTTATGATAGTATGAGAGGGTAATTTGTATCTATCATGTATACTGTCATTTGTTGTAATAATTGATTTACAATCGGTGTAATGATGTTGATGATAGTATGACAGTTGTTTTGCAAAATAAATTAAGAATAAATAAAAACCAAGACAATGACTAGGAAAGAAGCTATTAAAATTTTCGAGGAGAAGAAAGTTCGTACTCTTTGGGACGACGAAACGGAAGAATGGTATTTTTCCATAGTAGATGTGGTGAGTGTATTGACAGAGAGTGTAGATGGTCGGAAGTACTTAATTGATACAGGTGATTTATGAGGTATGATTGTGTGATTGTAGGTGCAGGATTAGCAGGGGCAACTTCGGCTCGATTATTAGCGGAGGTTGGTTTTTCTGTTATAGTGGTAGAGGCTAAAAGGCATATTGCCGGGCAATGTTATGACTATAAGGATGATTCTGGAATTACAATCCATAAATATGGCCCACATATATTTCATACTCGGAAGAAGGAAGTATGGGATTTTGTCAATCGTTTTTCTGATTTTTCTGATTATCAACATCGGGTTCAAAGCTATTCAGAAGGGCAATATTATAAATTTCCAATCAACAGAGACACTGTTAATTCTGTATTCGGTGTAAACTTGAAATCAAATGAAGTGTCTCTTTTTTTAAAACAACAGGTTGAAAATTCAACCTTTGATTCATCTCTAAAATCATTTAGAGATGTTGTTGTTTCTCAGGTGGGAGAACGATTATATAAGATGTTCTTTGAATCTTATACCCGTAAACAATGGAGTTGTGATCCTTCTGACTTATCAGGAACTTTGGCGGGTCGTATTCCGATTCGTTTTAATACGGATGACCGTTATTTTAATGATCCTTATCAGGGAATGCCTGTTCGAGGATATACTACGATGGTTACTAACATGCTGGATCATGAAAAAATACATCTCATGCTGGGATGTGATTATTTTAGTATAAAAGATCAGATAAATTTCTCAAAGGTTCTTATATACACTGGGTTACTTGATCGTTTTTTTGATTATAAATATGGACAATTACAATATCGTTCTGTTGATATCAGATTGAAGACTTTAGAAATGCAATCTTATCTACCGGTAGCTGTAGTTAATTATCCGAATGATTATGATTGGACTCGTATAACAGAGTTTAAAAAACTTACAGGAGAGGAGTCTCCACGAAAAACAACAATCTGTTATGAGTATCCAAAAGAAAAAGGAGATCCGTTTTATACGGTACCTACTGAGGAGAATCTTCAGAAGCGCATGCAATATATGAGTGAGGTTGAAAAACTTGAAAAATCAAGTAACTATTTATTTATAGGTCGTTTAGCAGAATATCAGTATTATAACATGGATCTGGTTATAGAAGTAGCAATGAATAAAATTAAAGAATGGCTATCGAAGTAATATCTTATATATATAATAAATTCAGGAATCTAATATTATACGGTATCATAGGAGGTATTAGCTCCGGTTTGGATTTTCTTGTTTATTTTTTATTGGTAAATATTGTAGGAGTACACTATTTGATAGCGAATACTTGTAGTATCTTAATCGGAATAACTACCAGTTTTACTTTGAACCGACATTATAATTTTAAAGTAAAGGATAAAACCAAACGACGATTTGCTATTTTCTTGTGTGTCGGCCTTGCGGGTCTTTTGTTAAGTTCACTGATTCTTTATGTATGTATTCAACAGTTGAAGTTGGACGAACTATTATCTAAGCTCTTGTCGATTGTTTTTGTTGTTATAATGCAATTCATTATAAATAAGAATATAACCTTTAAAAAATAATATTCAGTGGATAAGTTATATATTGTCATGCCTGCTTATAATGAAGAGGCTAATATTGAGAAGACAATAGAAGAATGGTATCCTGTTGTTTCACAGGTTGGGAATGGTTCCAAACTTGTAATAGTAGATGATGGGAGTAAAGATACTACTTACAAGACAATGGAAAGGCTACAATCCGGATTTCCTGATTTTGTGCCATTAACAAAACCAAACTCTGGCCATGGGGCAACTTGCCTGTATGCATATAGATATGCTTTGGAGAATCAGTCTGACTATGTCTTTCAGACTGATTCAGATGGGCAAACATGCCCATCTGAATTTTGGTCAATGTGGGAGGATCGGAATAATTATGATTTTATTATTGGGACGCGGACTGGACGGCAAGATGGATTCAGTAGAGTTGTTGTTACAAAAGTTTTGCGTTTAGTTGTCTGGATAACGTTTGGTGTCTATGTAGAGGATGCGAATACACCGTTCCGGTTGATGAAATCAAGTCGTTTGCAGAAAATAATGAATTATATTCCTTCTGATTTCTTTTTAAGTAATGTGGCGGTTAGTGCACTAGCCGTATTGAAGAAAGAGAATATGAAATGGGTACCAATAACCTTTAAACCCCGCCAGGGTGGGGAGAACTCCATTAATTTAAAAAGGATATTTAAGATTGGAGTGAAAGCTATTGGTGATTTTAGAATGATAAAGAAGAGTTTGAAGTGATAAGAAAAAAGACAGAAAAGGTTTGGTCGAATGATTCGAATTTATTGATTGTAATTGGATTCAGTCTCTTTTTTGTTATATTGAATTTAGTAACATTGGAGTGGACTCCTTTACCATGGATTGACGAGATATCTTATTCGGATTATTCTGTTAATTTTGTTTTAGATGGTGAGTGGAGGACTACTGCGTGGTTTGGAGATAAGAACAATGAGGCATATTCGGTTTATCCTCCTTTGTATCAGTTTGTTTTAGTTCCGTGGGTTTGGCTTTTTGGTGTATCTCCATTGGCATGTAGAAGTTTGAGTGTGATATTGGCTTTTATTTGTTGTTTGGTTATATACCGAGTCATGAAAAAAGCGAATCTTATTAATAGTAGACTAATACTGATTTGTTTTCTTTTGTTGTTTTGGGGAGCCGATCTTTTTTCATGGATGTATAGAAATGGACGGGTTGATATATTGAATATGTTGTGTACAACCTGCTTTTTTTCTTGTTTCTATAATTACTTATTGGGTTCAGGTAATAAATGGTGGTTAGTTTTTTGGTCTTTCTTAGTTTTTATATCTGGAATTCAGGCTTGCCCACTTATAGGTGGAGTTTTAATTCTTTTGCTTCTCTTTCAAAGAAAAATCAGAGTTAAGACTATAAATGCTTTATTCCTGCTTTTAAGTGGTTATTTTTTAGGACTTTGCGGCTTAAGCTTGTTTTTCGGGTTGCAAGGACATTTGTTGTCATTTTATTATAGAACTTTTATTTTTTCAAGTAGTTTAAAGAAGGTCGCGTTGGTTTTACTACCTTACTTTGCTGATGTATTGAATATAAATGTCAATGAATTTACGTCAAAATTAGTAGTATCTGAATCAGTTCCTTTTAGTCAGAAGTTGTTGGATGCGTATGTGGCGAATGTCGAGTATCTGATAGTTTCTGCAATTAATATTCTGGTATTTAGTTATATCATTTATAAAAAACAGCTAAAGTTGAAGTCGCAGGAGGGAGTATTGGGATTAGTAGTATTTTCTATTCCTTTGTTGATGGGGTTAGCAGGGCGATTTTCTCCTTACTATACATGGATGTGCTATATACCAGCGATAATGTATATGGTTTATTTATGTGCCCGATTCGACAGCAAGCCATTATTATTTATTTATACAGGAATGACTTGTGTGATTGTTTCCTTCGGTTTACCTCAAGTACTATATAAGGCAGATAAAGATTCTTATTCGAATGTAGAGAATTTTATTCGTAAGCAAAACTTTTCATCTAACGATAAGATTATTTCCCCTTTTGTTTCTTATTACCCAATACGAAATATAACGAAGCATTGTTATTTTACAGGGATTTATCCTTTGACACTCGTACCGGAAGATACACGTTATATTTTGAAAGCAGTGGATGACTTCGGATACCAAAATATGGATACTTATATCCAGCAATGCAAAAAGGAAGGGAAGAAGGTGACTTTAGTGGATCAACTAGAATCTCCTAAAATGGAACTATTTGTTATCGAGTGATAATCATGGCGGAGGAAACTTTAAAAGATAAAACGGCTAAAGGTCTTTTTTGGGGAGGACTTAGTACATTCCTTCAACAGATTATAGGGATGGTTTTCGGGATTGTGATAGCCCGCATCCTTAATCCGGATGACTATGGATTGGTGGCTATGCTTGCCATTTTTAGTGCTATTGCCAATACAATTATGGATAGTGGCTTTACTACGGCATTGATTAATAAAAAGACTATTCGGCATGAGGACTACAATGCTGTCTTTTGGTTTAGTGCGTTTTGTGGAATAGTTATTTATATGATTTTATTTTTAACTGCGCCTCTTATCGCTAAGTTCTATGATCAGCCGATTCTCATAAATCTTTCACGTATTCTGTTTTTAAGTTTTTTGATTTCAAGTTTTGGTATTGCACATAATGCATTACTTTTTAAGAAGATAAAAGTTAAGCAACGAGGTATTATTGATATAGTGGCGGTTTTTGTGTCTGGAAGTGTAGGATTGATTTTAGCTTTATCTGGTTTTGCTTATTGGGGGTTAGCTTTGCAGTTAGTCACTCAATGTTTAGTTGCAACTTTATTGCGTTGGTATTTTTCGGGATGGTGTCCTACTTTTACATTCGATTTTTCTCCTATTAAAGAAATGTTTGGGTTTAGTTCTAAAATTCTGTTTAATAATATATTAGGACAAGTAAATGCAAATCTTTTCTCTGTATTACTTGGTAAATATTATACGAAGGCAGATACGGGCTATTATTCTCAAGGTAATAAATGGATGGTGGTAGGAAGTATGACTGTTACTAGTATGATTCAAGGGGTTGCTCAGCCTGTATTAGTAGAAGTTACAGACGATAAAATGCGGCAGAAGAATGTTTTTAGGAAGATGCTGAGATTTGGAGCTTTTGTTTCATTTCCAGCAATGATGGGGATAGCTTTTATTGCGAAAGAATTTATTTTAATTACGGTAGGAGAGAAATGGATTGATAGTGTTCTTTATCTTCAGGTATTGAGTATAGCGGCTTCTTTTGCATTTATAACCAATCTGTATTGTAGTTTGCTGTTATCTCATGGAAAATCAAATATAATACTTTATACTAGTTCTATCTTTTATGGTATTAATTTGTTGTTAGCTTTCTGTTTAGTTTCTTATGGTATTTTTCCAATGGTAATAGGATGCTCATGTCTTACTGTTTTATTAAACTTTGGATGGCATTTTTGTGGTAAAAAATATATTGGCATTCAAACATTCGAACTTTTGCAAGATATTTCTCCATATTTTATTCTAACTTTTTTTTGTTTTGTTGTGTCATGGTTTGTGACAAGATCAATTAATAATGTATATATATTATTTTTTGCGAAGATATTTATTGTTGTAATATTATATATTTTATTATTATGGTTTATGCGGTCAACAATTTTGAGGGAATCTATTTCCTTCTTAAAAAAACAAAAAAGATAATTTTGATAAAAATCTATAGATAAATATAGAATAACTTATAATCCACATGAAAGTAAATTGTCCTCTTTGTGCAAATGAAACCATTTTGAAATGTGATAAATGGACTGGTTATCAAGAACCAACTGTTTTTAGTATTTATCACTGTAGTAATTGTAATACAGCTTTCAGTATGCCACGTTGCGATACTACAAAACTTTATGATTTGATCTATAATAATTCAAGCCATTTACCTGGCTATAGTGAATATCTTGATATTTATAGGGAAATAAAACAACAAAAAAATCCTCTTCGTTATTTGATCTCTAAAAGTTTGACCTATTGGTCTGTTAATTATGCTTTGACGAAGATGCTTCACTTAAAATCTGGAAAAATATTTGAGATTGGTTGTGGGTATGGTTATTTAACATATGCACTGCATGAGGCGGGTTATGATATAAAGGGATTAGATGTATCCAAATCTGCTGTAAGCCAGGCCAAAAAATATTTTGGAGACTATTATGTCTGTGGAGATTTGTTCGAATATGCAAAACTCTATCCAGAAAGTGCAGATGCCGTAATATTAACAGAAGTTATTGAACATGTTGAACAACCTTTAGCTTTTATGAGTGCTTTAGCAAAAATTCTAAAACCGGGTGGTTCTATTATTTTAACAACTCCTAATAAGTCTTTTTATCCTGAAGATGTAATTTGGAGTGGTGACAATCCTCCTGTGCATTGTTGGTGGTTCTCGGAAGAATCCATTAAGTATATGGCTGACTCATTGAATTTGTCTATTCATTTTTTGGATTATTCAAATTCATATCAGGTTTCTATGTCGCCTTATAATCAAGAACCAGCTTTAAATTCTTATATATTAGATGCTGATGGTAAACCTATTCCACAAAAATGGATAGGATATTATCAAGGAGGTATATTTCCTGTAAAATTTAAGAGGAGTTCTTTTTATCAGTCTTTTTCTCAAAGACTTTATCCGACGATAGCTAAAATATTTTATCCATCTTATAAAAGAACATGCGGTCTGTGTGCTGTCCTTTCAAAAAAATAAAATAATGTCTTTGTTCATTTAAAGTGATATATAGAAATAATCTGAGATGAAAAAAATATCCTTAGTTTTTCCAGTTTATAATGTTGCTGCTTATGTAAGAGATAGTTTACTAAGTGCGTTAGAACAATCTTATTCTAATATAGAGTATCTTATTATTGACGATAGAGGTACAGATAATAGTATGGATATTGTAAATGATATAGTAAATAGTCATTCTCGCAAAGAAGCAATTCGTATAATAAAGCATCCTAAAAATCGAGGACTTGGTGGTACAAGAAATACAGCAATATTAGAAGCGACTGGTGAATATTTATTTTTTTTGGATAGTGATGATATTTTGTTGAATAATGCAATTGAACTGTTAGTTGATTTATTGAAAGAGGATGATTATGATATGATTGCAGCATCTTTTGAGAGGGTAATTAATGAAAAGAGCGAAATGTTTTGTTTGCCAGATAATGCTTTGATTGGCAAAAATGAAATTGTAAGTACCTACTTTGCTAAAAAATCATGTTATGAAATGATTTGGGGTAAACTTTATAAATTATCTTTTTTGAGAGAACATAATTTGAATTTTATTGAATTTTGTAATCATGAAGATACTCCCTTTACATTTCATTTAATGTTGTGTTTGAATAAAATAAGATTATCGTCATCTATTATTTATCAATGGAGATTTAGGGAGAATTCGGTTACTTCTGTTTATAAGGAGAAGAATATTTCTGATTTATTTTTAGGATTTGTATATATGGCTGGTATTTTGCCAAAATATTTGACTGATGATAATTATATTGAAATGTTACGGTATGTGAATAATTTTCGACTTTTTCCAATATGGTTGTTATTAAAAGGAAAAGTTCTAACTGATGACAAAAATAATTTATTAGTTAAGTTTTCTGTACCGTTGTTGAGTTTTAATGATTTTTTGAGGATGCCATTGAGTTGTTCAGAGAAAATGAAACATTTTATTTTTTTGTTACCATATAAATTGAAGTGGTTATTATTATCAATTATTGTACATACTCAAAAAATCTAATAGTAATGTAGTGAAAAGAGAATACTAAAATAAATAGGATGGAGGTGATAAATGTTTTTTATAGGTATTTAATTCTCATAACTGTTTTTTTATGGAATACAAGAATATAAGTGTTGTAATGTGTACTTTTAATGGTGCGTTATATTTGGAGGAACAGTTAATGTCCATTATTAATCAGACTTATCCTATATATGAGATTATAATCCAAGATGATTGTTCTACAGATTCTAGTAATATCGTTTTTCAAACATTTGAAAAACGATATACGTGTATACACGTATATCGTAATGAGACTCGTAAAGGTATAAATGCTAATTTTTTTTCTGCAATGTCTCGTGCTAAAGGTGATTTCATAGCTATTTCTGACCAAGATGATATTTGGGAATTAGATAAAATTGAGAATCAAATGAATTCAATACAAGATAATTGGTTGTCAAGTGGATTTTCGAAGCCTTTTGCTGATAATGAATCTATTTATTTTGACAATAGAATACCTAATTTGAATTTGGAAAGGCTTATTTATATTGCGTCTTCTACTCCTGGTCATACTTTGTTATTTCGAAAGGAGTTATTAAGTAAGGTTCCTATGATGGATTTTATCCTTTATGATCACTTGATGACGATAACAGCTGCAGCTTTGGGTAAACTGAGCTTCTGCAATAAGATTTTGGTTAATCATAGAGAACATTCTTCCTCTGCGACTTTTACGTTGCCCGTAATGAAGCGTGGAAAGAGTACGAAAAATATTAAAAATATTATTTCTTCCTTATTAAGGACGTTCATTCTGTATTTGAAGCTACACTCTAAGATCAGGTCTTATTTTATTGATATGTGCTGTCTACTCAATGAATTTCCGAATCAAGATTGTAATGTTTATGCAAAAAAGATAGCATATTATAATTCACAAAAAGGTCTTTTTTCATATTTGAATATCATATATCTTTGTGTGAAGAGAAGGACGAGACTTTTTTATGTGGAAGAGCCAGATAACTTCCTTACTTTTTTGCGTGCATTATATTTTCCTATATCTTCAAGTGATTATTTTAGATATATGTCTAAACCGGATTAAAATGTTGAAATACTTTTTATGTTTAAGACTCCTATCTTATTTTTAGTTTTTGCTCGACCCGATACAACAGCCAAAGTTTTTGAGCGTATAAGGCAGATACAGCCTTGTAGATTGTATGTGGCTGCTGATGCACCGAGGGATAATCGCCCGGATGAGATCAAACGAAGTGAAGAAACACGTCGTATCTTTGATCAGATTGATTGGCCTTGTGAGGTATATACTTTATTCCGTGAAAAGAATTTAGGATGTAAGTTGGCTGTATCTTCTGCCATTACATGGTTTTTCGAAAAAGAAGAATATGGCATAATTTTGGAAGATGATTGTTTACCTGACCTATCATTCTTCCCTTTCTGTGAAGAATTGCTTATTAAATATAGGGATGATGACCGTATTGGACATATAGGTGGTAATAATTTTTTTAAAGGGATCGTTTCCAATGAAGTTAGCTATGATTTTTGTTCATTTTCTCATATTTGGGGCTGGGCATCTTGGCGAAGAGTGTGGAAAAACTATGATGTGAATTTCTCGTATTGGCGTGATGCTCAATCGAATAGTTTCTTGAAGGATTCATTGTTTAGGAATATTCGTGAAAAAATTTATTTTACTTCATTTATAGATGATACATTACAGAATATAAATGGTATCAATACCTGGGATGTTCAATATTTATTTATGCTTAGAGTACAAAATCAGTTATCTGTTTATCCTCAGGTGAATTTGGTCACTAATATCGGGTTGAATAGTCCGGATGCAACTCATACTAAGGGTAATAGTAAATACTACATTGAGTCCGAAGAGATCAAACTCCCTTTGAAACATCCAAGATATATACTGGCAAATAAATCTATTGATATTTGTACGGTAAAGAATAATTTCTTTTCTTATAAAAGACTTCTAAGATATATGTTTAATCTGTTGTAATGAGATCATTATAACTCTAATGTTGGCATTTAATGGAAATTCCTATTATAATTGTTCATAAAGGAGATAGTTTTTATTTATCTCCTGTTTTGAAACAGGCTCGATTAATTAATCCTCATAGTCAAATTTATTTGATTAGTGATAAATCTACGAATAAATATAGCTGTGTAGAGCATTGTTATATAGAGTTGTATATGGATGGTGCTAATGAATTTCAAAAAGTTTACAAGCATATGTCTTCTAATTTTTATGCTTATGAACTATTTTGTTTTCAAAGATGGTTTGTAATAAGAGATTTTATTAAGCAAAAAAATATTCAACATTTCCTTTGCCTTGATTCTGATGTGTTATTATATTGTAATGTAGATGAAATTTTTAGTCGTTATTTAAATTATGATTTTACAGTATGTCATCAAATTGGACCAGGGAACTCTTTGTTTAATGTTTCTTCGATAGAAAAGTTGTGTAATTTAATGTTGTCTTTTTATACTGATGAGAGAATATTGGGTGAACTAAAATCAACTTATCAGAATATAGTTGATAAAAAACTTTCTGGAGGAATTTGTGATATGACTGCATTTATGTGGTATCAAAATAAAGTCTCAGACAATGTGATTGATTTATCAATACCGAAAAATGGAGTCTGTTTCGATGGTGCTATTACTGTTTCCTCTGGATTTGAAATGGCAGGTTCCAAAAAGAGGATTTATTGGAAAAATGATTTGCCATATGGCAAGTTGGTAGAAGATGGTACTTTTGTTCAATTTTATTGTCTTCACTTTCAAGGAAGATCAAAGTACTCCATATTCAAATATTTGTTGGATGACAAAAATCACCATCAGTCCGGATTTTTCTATACATTAACATGGATGTTTTCTGAAAAAATGTTATTCGCAAGAATGAAATCTATAAAAAAAGCAGTATCTAATCCTTCAATGCTGTTTAATTATATCAAGAAAATAGTGGCAAGATGATATGAAAGTACTTTTGATTAGTACATATGAATATTTTGGAGGTGCGGCCATAGCTGCAAAGCGATTATTGCGTGCGTTAATAAAAATGCGGATTAATTCTAAATTGTTGGTTAAGCAGATTGCTTCAGGAGAGTCTGATATTCTGTCTCTTAATACATCGGCATTTCGTTCTGGACAGAATTATTGTCGTTTCTTTTGGGAACGGATAGTGATTTTTATGAATAATGGATTTAATCGTACTAATTTGTTTAAAGTTTCTTTGGCGAATACGGGGATAGATATATCTAAAGAGAATATAGTTATATCCTCTGACATAATACATATTCATTGGATAAATCAGGGTATGCTATCTTTGCATGATATAAAAAAATTAATTGATACAGGTAAGCCTATAGTTTGGACATTGCATGACATGTGGCCTGTAACCTCAATTTGTCACCATTCCTGGGGATGTGAAGGTTTTACGAAAAACTGTGGAATGTGTCCTTTTTTGAAATCAAAAAATTCTAAAGATATCTCTTATCAAATTTGGCATAAAAAAAAGTTTATAGCTTCTTCAAATATTCAAATTGTAGCAGTTAGTTCCTGGTTAGCCCAAATGGCTCAAAAAAGTAGTTTGACAAAAGAGCTAAATATTACTGTTATTCCAAATGTGATAGATTTGTCTGTTTTTTACCAAAGGGACAAGATGACTATTCGTAGGGAATATTCTATATCGCAGGATGTATCTGTTATTTTAATGGGGGCGGTTCGTTTAGATGATCCAATCAAAGGATTCGGATATTTGAAGGATGCCTTATCTAAAGTGAGTACTAAAAATGTTATGTTACTTTTATTTGGAGCTATAAAAGATAAATCCATATTGAATGATCTATCGGTTCCTTATTTATGCTTAGGACAGATAAGTGACTCTGTAAAAATAGCAGAGTTGTATTCTGCGGCAGATGTAACTGTTGTTCCTTCATATTATGAAACGTTTGGTCAAACGATTATCGAGGCTATGGCTTGTGCTTGCCCTGTGGTTAGTTTTAATAATAGCGGACAAACAGATATTATTGATCACAAAATAAATGGTTATTTAGCGCAATATCGTAATGTTGTAGATTTTGCAGAAGGTATTGATTGGACTCTGAATAATCGTAATAATAAAGATATTTCTTTATCTTGTGTAAAGAAAGTGCATGATAATTATTCTGAGGAAATCGTTGCTAATAAATATATTTCTTTATATCATAAGTTGTTAGATGCATAATGAGGATGTTAATATTGCCATCTGTATTATAAAAATAAGAATAGAGGCTTACGTTATTTGAATATGTTGAAAGAAGAATCTTTTTTTTGATATAGATTGATATACAAACTTAGTCTGAATTAATTAGTTCGTAAAAAAGTTAACATGCAACAACCAGTTTTTTCAATCATAACAATCACCTATAATGCTTCCCGTTGGTTAGAGCAGACTATTCTTGGGGTGCTGAGCCAATCGTATCCGAATATTGAATATATCGTTATTGACGGAGGTTCGACGGATGGGACGGTGGATATTATAAAGCAATATGCTTCCGGAATTTCTTATTGGATAAGTGAGCCGGATAAAGGTATTTATGATGCAATGAATAAAGGTCTTCAGAAAGCTACGGGCGACTATGTATGGTTTATTAATGCCGGGGATTCTTTATTTACCTCCGATATCGTACAACGGGTTGCCTCTTTAGTTCAGAAGAAGAAAGTTCTGCCTGATATTATTTATGGAGAAACGGTTATTGTTGATGAAGAAGGTAAATCGTTAGGACAACGGAGATTGAAGGCCCCAAACAAACTTACATGGAAAAGCTTCCGGATGGGCATGTTAGTTTGTCATCAGTCATTTATAACAAAACGTAGTATTGCTCCGTTATATGATTTAACATATCGCTATTCTGCTGATTTCGACTGGTGTATCAGAAGTATGAAACAAGCAGGTAAAATATATAATACGCGAATGACATTATCTAACTTCCTGGATGGCGGGGTTAGCACGACTCAGCGCAAAGCCTCTTTGAAAGAAAGATATGATATTATGTGCCGGTATTATGGAGTAATATCAACATCTTTACTTCATGTCTGGTTTGCTATTCGCTTTTATTTTGCTAAGTGGTTCAAAGGTAGAGTGTAAACGAAAATATATAGAAGATACATATTATGCATAGTATGATGAAAAATGTGGGTAAGCATGTGGCTGCCCTTGTCTTGTTTTTAGGGTTGGTGATGGCTTATTTCTCTCCCGCAGTGTTTGATGGAAAGGTTATCAGACAAGGTGATAATGTGAAAGCTGCCGGTATGGGAGGAAGTCAGGTCGATAAATATGCAAAGACTGCTGAACCGGGTGAGTTTAGTGTATGGTCGGATGCTATGTTTTCGGGGATGCCTTATGGACCGGGATATGGAAGTCCGGCTCCGGAATTGCCCTCTTATGGCATTGTTGACGGATGGTTGAAGACTCCGGGATATACTCATGCTGCCATGGTTTTTACCGGGTTAGTCTGTTTCTATCTGTTGATGTGCATCATGGGAGTGAACTGGTGGCTGGCGATAGCGGGAGCGATTGCCTTTGCTTTTGCTTCTTATAATATAATCATTATTGAAGCGGGACATATTGTAAAGGCTTATGTGATAGGGTATATGCCTGTAACGTTGGCGGGTATGTTCTTGCTGTTTAAACGAAAATGGCTTTGGGGAGCAGTCCTGTTCCTTTTAGGAGTGGCTTTCTCTTTGTTGAATGGGCATGTTCAGATAACTTATTATCTGGTTTTGTTATGCTTCTTCATCTATTTGGGATATTCTATCAGGATGCTTAAGGAAAAGCAGACTGCCGACTGGCTTAAAACGTCTTTGATTATGCTGGCATGTGTAGTTTTAGCAGTCCTTCCCAATGCAAAACATATGTATTCCAACTGGGATTTGGGACAACATTCTATCCGTGGAGTCTCTGAACTGACGCCTAAACCAGACGAAACGGGAAAAGTGGAGAAAGCCTCTTCCGGTTTGGATAAAGATTATGCTTTCCAATGGAGTTATGGCTGGAAGGAGTTATTGACTGTCATGATTCCGGATGTATATGGAGGTAGTTCGGGAGGTACATTAGGCAGTTCTTCCGAGTTGTATAAAGAATTGAAGAAAAATGGTGCCCAGGTAGGAAAAGAGGTTCAGACTTATACTTATTGGGGGGATAAACCATTTACATCAGGACCTGTTTATTTTGGAGCATTGGTATGTTTCTTGTTTGTATTGGGGATGTTCGTGGTGCGTAACCCGATGAAATGGTGGTTGTTTGGCGGGGCTGTTTTCCTTACATTCCTGGCTTTAGGACGTAATTTTGATGCATTCAATGATATAATGTTCCATTATTTGCCTTTGTATAATAAGTTCAGAACAGTAGAAATGGCTTTGGTGATTCCAGGATTGGTATTTCCTCTTGTTGCTATTTGGGGATTACGGGAAATATTCAGGGGAAATGTGGATGATAAAACGATGAAAAAAGGCTTTTTATGGTCTTTAGGCATAACTGGTGGTATTTGTCTGATTGTTTTCCTGATACCTTCATTATTGTTGAATTTCCATTCTGCTTATGATGCACAGTTCCAGAACCAGGTTCCGGAATGGTATTACACTGCTTTGTTGATGGACCGTGCTTCGCTGGCTTCGTCGGATGCATTGCGTTCTTTGATTTTTATTTTGTTGGGAGCCGGTTTATTGCTTTGGTACTGGAAGGCGAAAAATAAGACGACTGCTTCTATGATTGTGAGTGCAGGTATGGCCGTGTTGATATTGGTTGATTTATGGTCTGTCGACCGTCGTTATCTGGACGATAGTAATTATGTAAAGGAAAAAGCGGAAGAATCTTATAAGGAAAGTGTTGCTGATAAAGAGATATTTAAGGATACGGATGAATCTTTCCGCGTGTTTGGACTGAATAATCCGTGGCAGGATACAAACGTTTCTTATTTCCATCATTCGATTGGAGGATATCATGCCGTTAAATTACGTCGTTACCAGGAATTGATTGATTATCGTCTGGATGGTGAATACCGTAATATTATCGGTGCTTTGCAAAAGGCACAGAGCATACAGGATATAATGCCTGTCCTGGCAGCCTCTCCTTCTTTAAACATGTTGAATACACGGTATATTATTTATAATCCGGACCAGGCGCCGATTCGAAATCCGTATGCTTATGGAAATGCATGGTTTGTAGATAAGGTGGATATTGTAGAAAATGCGGATGCTGAGATTGAAGCCTTGAATACGATTGATCCGTTGGAGACAGCAGTGGTGGATAAGCGCTTTGCGAAAGACCTGGAAGGCTTTACTCCGCAGGTAGATTCCACGGCAACGATTGTGTTGGAAAAGTACCGTCCTAACCGGTTGACATATAAAACGAAAGCATCTTCAGAACAACTGGCAGTTTTCTCCGAAATCTATTATCCGGGTTGGAAAGTTACAATAGACGGAAAGGAAGCGAATCATTTCCGTGCGGACTGGATTTTACGTGGAATGCTGGTACCCGCGGGAGAACATACAATCGTTTTTGATTTCCATCCGGATACTTATGTGCTTGCCGCTAATGTTTCAGCTTATAGCTCTTTCCTAATCTTGTTATTGCTGATTGCTGCAGTTGGATGGTCCGGCTGGAAATATTGGCAGAAGAGTCGTGAATGAAAGACAATTATAGTTCCATAGTGGAATTTCTGGAGAATAAAGGATTGCTGACGGAATCTTTTGATCTGGAGTTTAAAAGTGCGAAAGGTGGATTTCCTAAGAGCTTTTGGGAAACTTATTCTTCTTTTGCAAATACCGAAGGCGGCATCATCATCCTAGGCATTTCAGAAAAGGATGACCAATGCTTCTATGATGGTCTGCCACAGATGGTGATGCGTAAGTTTCAAGATGATTTTTGGAATCAGGTTAATAATAGGGAAAAGGTTAGCTTTAATCTATTGTTGGAAAATGATGTACAGATGCTTGAGATACAAGAAGGACAATTTATTTTAACCTTCCGTATTTCTTGTGCTGATTATAGGAATCGTCCTGTTTATATCGGTTCAGATCCGATGAAAGGTACTTATAAGCGTTGTCATACGGGAGATTATAAATGTACTCCGGACGAAGTAAAAAGAATGCTTGCCGATAGCTTGCCAGACAAACCCGACTCCAGAATTTTGGAGAACTATACATTGGAAGATCTTGATGAAGTATCTGTCGCTCAATATCGACAGTTGCTAGGAAGTGTAAGACCGGGCCATCCTTTTTTAAAATGGGATGATAAAGGGTTATTACTGAAATTAGGCGGTTGGAAAAAGGATAGGTATACAGGAAAAGAAGGCTTGACGGTTGCTGGTTTATTGATGTTTGGTAAAACAGAAAGTATAGTAGAGGCTTTTCCTGATTATCATGTAGATTATCAAGAGATACCGGAAAGCGGAGAACGTTGGATAGACAGAGTTTATCCGGATGGGACCTGGGAGGCTAATCTATTTCAATTTTTTCATTTGGTGTGGCCTAAGGTGAGTCGTTCTCTTCCGAAAACATTTAAGCTAAAGAATGGCCAAAGGCATGATGAAGGGGCTGTTCATGAAGCCTTACGGGAAGCATTGGCTAATACTTTGATTCATGCGGATTATTTCGGGATAGGGGGAGTTGTAATAAAGAAGTATACGGATTGTTTCTTATTCTCTAATCCGGGATGTCTACTGATAAGTCAAGCTCAATATTATAAAGGAGGCATTAGCGTTCCGCGTAATAATAGTATCCAAACAATGTTTCTGCTTTTAGGGTATGGAGAAAAGGCAGGTTCCGGAAGCACTCGGATTATGAATGCCTGGGAAGGAGCACATTGGAGAAAACCTCTGATAAATGTGTTGCCCCGTCCGGATAGAGTTGAGTTGTGCCTGAGTATGGAGCAGTTATTGCCTCAAAAAAGTATAAATAAACTTATCTCTGTTTTTGGGGAAGAAATTACCCATTTATATGGTGACGGATTAATTGCACTCACGACTGCCGAAATGGAAGGATGTGTGTCTAATGTCAGATTACAGCAACTGATAAATAAACATTCAACGGAAATATCTCAGTTATTGAAAGATTTATGCAATGAGGGATATTTGGTTGCAGAAAATAAAGGACGATGGACTGTCTACCATTTGAATTTACGCGAAGAGAAAAAAACTGTCCAAAAGAATCTTTTTGAAGAAACGATGACACCTCCGGGGAGAAATGATGACACCTCAGGAGAAATGATGACACCTCCGGGGAGAAATGATGACACCTCAGGAGAAATGATGACACCTCGGGGGAGAAATGATGACACCTCGGGAGAAACGATGACACTTCGGGGAAAGAAATGGATGAGGAATGAAGAACTAATGACGTTGGTTGTTGAGATTTGTTGCGATACATTTAAAAGCGTTGATGAGATTGCAACAGTGATTCTTCGTACACCAACTTATTTGAAGAATAAGATATTGCCTCTCCTTTTGGCTCAGGAGCGTTTAGAGCGTCTTTATCCGACCATCCCGAATCATCCAAACCAAGCTTATAGAAAAAAACAAAAGTAAAATTTATGATATCTTACTCAATCATAATCCCTGTATATAACCGTCCGGTTGAAGTTCGGGAGTTGCTTGAAAGTTTATTGCATCAGACTTGCAAGGATTTTGAAGTGCTGATTATTGAAGATGGTTCAGCGGTTCGTTGCGACGAGGTAGTCAAAGAATATGAAGACCGGTTGAATGTACGTTACTTTTTCAAACCGAATTCGGGCAGAAGCCTGACCCGGAATTATGGCATGGAACGTGCCGAAGGTAAATATCAGGTCTTTTTCGACTCGGATTGTATTATTCCGGAAGACTATTTCGAGAAGGTTACGAACTATCTGAAAGAGACAAATGCGGATTGCTTCGGCGGACCGGACAGGGCACATGCCTCTTTTTCCCTGATGCAGAAAGCTATTAGCTATTCGATGACCTCTTTTCTGACAACTGGCGGTATTCGTGGAAGTAAGAAAGGGCTGGAGAAGTTCGTGCCCCGTACATTCAATATGGGATTCTCGCGGGAAGTTTATCAGAAGGTAGGCGGCTTTAAGGATATGTTCGGAGAGGATATTGATTTAAGTACCCGTATCCGTAAAGCCGGTTTTAGTGTAGAGTTGTTTCCGGAAGCCTATGTGTATCATAAGCGCCGCGTGAGTCTGAAATCATTCTACAGACAAGTGTATGTTTTTGGAATGGCGCGTGTGGATTTATATCAGATGCATCCGGATTCGTTGAAGCTGGTTCATCTGTTGCCTGCCTGTTTTGTACTGGGAGTGTTGTTTTTATTGTTATCGTCGTTAATCTGTCCCTGGGCTTTACTGCCGTTGGGTGTTTATATACTGGCGCTGTTCTTGGAATCTCTGTTTGTCAATAAAAGCCTGCCGATCGCTTTACTTTCCATCGTGACCAGCTTTATTCAATTAGGCGGTTATGGTATGGGATTTATCGGTGCATTTGTCCGCAAGGTGATTTTAAAGCAGAAAGTAGACGTTGAGGCAGAGCTGAAGAAGCATTATAAGAAGAAAGCCTGAGCAAAACTCAGCAAATCCGCATAATGGGCCTGGTAGAGTGTTTTTGATACTTCTCCCGGGCCATATTTGTTTCCTATAAATACTCCTCTCATCCCGGCATTTTTGGCAAACAGCATGTCACTGATGCTATCTCCTGCCATTATACTTTTCAGGAAATCAATGTCCGGGAAATCATCTTTGGCCTGAAGTGCCATGCCTGTGTTGGGTTTACGGTTCTTACTGTAATCGCTGGTATCGGTACAAACATATATCTTATCTATCCTTCCTCCCTGTCCGGAGACTTCATTCATCATATAAGCATGTATCTCTTCCAGATCTTTCCGGGTCATTATGCCTTTTCCGACTCCGCGCTGGTTAGTGACAATTATGATATGTTTGAACAGGGGGGAGAGTAGCCTCAGGGCTTCCAATGCTCCGTCGATAAAGATAAATTCCCCGGTTGTTTTGACATAGTCGTGCGGACGTTGCTGGTTGATAACCCCGTCGCGGTCCAGGAATAATGTGTTATAAGGCTTTATATCTTCCATCTTTGAAGTCTGTTTGAGCTTGTGCGTAATCGTCAGGGATACCGATGTCTATGAAATATCCTTCCGATATATATCCGGAAAGGATGGAGGTGGTGACTTTTGCCTCAAAGAAATCCTTTTCGAGTGAAAACTTTGCCGGATAGCCGTCCAGTTCGTTGCGGTTAATCAGATAGATGCCTCCGTTGATAAGGCCCGATTCGCAATATTGCTTTTCGTTGAAACGCAGGATACGGCGGGATTCCTGTTCGATGTCGACAACCCCGTATCTGCTGAACTTCTCCATTCTTTTCAATGCGAGGGTTGCTGATGCGCTGGTTTGCCTGTGGAGGTTTAATAACTCCGGATAATTCACACCGAAGAATGTATCGCCGTTCAGGACGAACACATTCTCTGTACGGACTTTTGAAAGTGCCAGCTTTACTGCTCCTCCTGTTCCGAGCGGGACTTCTTCGACTACGGTCGATATGTCGGCGGAGAAGCGGTTTGCCCCGAGCCATTCCCCGATAATCTCATGTTTGTACCCTAAGGAAAGGATGATATGTTTGAATCCGGCTTCAATCAGCGTTGTAATCAGGTAATGCAGGAAAGGATGCCCGGCTACCGGAGCCATGCATTTGGGAACATCAGACACTACACTTTGCAGCCGGGTACCCATTCCTCCCGCCAGTATGATACATTCCATCCCTTATTCCTTTCCGAATATTTCTGCTTCTACCAATTCACAGATGATATGCCCGATGGTGATGTGTGCCTCTTGGATACGTGGAGTATCGGTAGACGGCACATTGATGAGGAGTTTTGTCAGTTCACGCATGCGGCCACCGTCGGCACCGGTAAAAGCTACCGTTGTAATTGCTTTTTCATGGCATGTCTCGAACGCCTTTACGATATTGGCGGAGTTGCCCGAAGTGGATAAGCCGACCAGGACATCGCCTGCCTTTCCGATACCCGAAATCAGCCGGGAGTAGATGATCTCGAAACTCAGGTCGTTGGATACGGCCGTGATGTAAGAAGAGTTACAGTGTAATGCTTCAGACGGCAAAATGTCACGTTCCAGATAAAACTTGCCGGAGAACTCGGCTGCCAGGTGCTGTGCATCGGCGGCGCTTCCACCATTTCCGCAGAAGTAAACCCTTCCACCGTATTTAAAACAGGTGACAATCGTGTCAGTGATCTGTGCAATTGTGTCCTGCAGCTTCTCGTCCGCCAGTATCTGTTCGATAATGTCGCGGTGTTGCGCTAGCCGTTTTCTGATTATTCCTTTACTGTCCATGTAATCAATCCTTTCTTACAAAATTCAAATTGTTGTATATGTCCGATATGCATCTTGTCCAATGCTTCGGACACTTTGTAGCAGCTATTGCCGGGACAGTAGAAGAACATGAATCCTCCTCCTCCGGCACCGGAGATTTTACCGCCCAGGGCACCGTTGGCCATGGCGGTTTCGTATATATGGTCGATAAATTCGTTGGAGATGTTGCGGGCCATTTTCTTCTTACTGGTCCAGCTTGTGTTAAGCGCTTTTCCCAGTTCCTGCAATTCTTCCCGCAGCAGGCAATTCTTCATGCGGAATGCTTCATGCTTGACATTGTGCATGGCTTCCAGCGAGTCGTTTTTATTGTTTTTGACGTTTTCGGCCTGCTCTTCGATAATCTTTCCGGAGCAACGCTGTTGTTCGGTGTAGAAGAGGACGGTGTTCATGGCCCATTCCTGCAAGATATCATCACCGATGCGGAGAGGATTGACAATGACTTTGTCGTCTTCCAGAAACTCCATGAAGTTAACGCCTCCGAAGGTAGCGGCATATTGGTCCTGCTTGCCTCCCGCCATATTCAGGTCGATGCGTTCGATTTCGTAAGCGTAATGGGCAATATCATATTTCCCCAGCGGTAACCGCAACCATTCGGTGAAGGCTCCGAGGATGGCGACAACCAAGGTGGAAGAGGTGCCAAGACCGGAACCGGATGGGACGTCCATCTGGGTAATCAGTTCAAAGGAAAGAGGTTCTCCGTTGTTATAACGCGAAACGATTGAATTGTATATGCCATGTTGCAGTACTAACGGGCCGTCGAGAGGCAGTTCGCTTACAGCGTCAAATTCTTCTGTAATGTTTTCATTGATATGGACAAACCTGATTTTCCCGTTGTCGAGCGGGCGGATAGTGGCGTGGGCATATAAATTGACGGTAACGTTGAGGATTGCACCGCCATAGAGGTTGGAGTAGGGGGAAACATCTGTTCCTCCTCCGGCAATTCCCAGTCTGAAAGGTGCTTTGCTTCGGTATAACATAGATTATGTGCCAATTAGTTAATGTGCCATATTTTACTGGTTATGGCAACTGATGGTAACTGTTTCCCCTCTTGAGAGGGGATAAGGGGTGTGTTATCTTTTTGCCTTATGAACTGGCTTTAACACACCCCCTGCCCTCTCTCGAGAGGGGAAAAGGTTACTCCTATAAAGGACTAATCCTTAATATCTGTAATGGTCAGCCTTATACGGACCTTCTACCGGAACTCCGATATAGTCGGCCTGTTTGGGGCTTAATGTAGACAGTTTTACACCGATACGTTCAAGGTGTAGGCGGGCAACTTCTTCGTCCAGACGTTTCGGAAGACGGTAAACACCCACTTCGTAAGCCATCTGCCACAAATCCATCTGTGCCAGTACCTGGTTTGTAAATGAGTTGCTCATTACAAAGGAAGGGTGACCGGTTGCACAACCCAGGTTCACCAGACGTCCTTCTGCCAGCAGGAAGATAGAGTTTCCTGTCGGGAACGTATATTTGTCAACCTGCGGTTTAATATTGGTATGTTTGATGTTCGGATAGTTCACCAGGTTGTCTACCTGTATTTCATTATCGAAGTGACCGATGTTGCAAACGATTGCCTGGTCTTTCATCTGGCTCATGTGGCCGATGGTGATGATATCGCAGTTTCCGGTGGTAGTAACGAAAATATTACCTTCTTTAACCGCTTCTTCCATCGTTGTAACTTCGAATCCTTCCATAGCAGCCTGCAAAGCACAAATCGGGTCGATTTCAGTAACCAGCACACGTGCTCCGTAAGAACGCATGGAGTGTGCACAACCTTTACCCACGTCACCGTATCCGGCAACTACCACGACTTTACCGGCAATCATCACGTCGGTAGCACGTTTGATACCGTCGGCCAGCGATTCGCGGCAGCCATACAGGTTGTCGAATTTGGATTTCGTTACCGAATCGTTCACATTGATGGCCGGAACCAGCAGTTCGCCTTTTTCCATCATCTGGTACAGACGGTGTACGCCGGTCGTTGTCTCTTCGGAAACACCTTTCATCTCTGCAATCGTACGATGCCAACGCTGGTTATCTTCTTTCAGGATGCTGTTTAATGTATCCAGAATAACCTGTTCTTCGTGGTTACCACCTTTGCGATTGATGGTTTCTGCATCGTTTTCAGCACGATACCCCATGTGAACAAGAAGAGAAGCATCACCTCCGTCGTCAACAATCATCTGCGGACCTTTTCCGTCAGGGAAGCGGAGTGCCATGTCGGTACACCACCAGTATTCTTCCAGAGTTTCACCTTTCCAGGCAAAAACGGGAACGCCTGTTGCAGCAATAGCCGCAGCGGCATGGTCCTGGGTAGAGAAGATGTTACAGCTTGCCCAGCGTACATCTGCTCCCAACGCAACTAATGTTTCGATTAACACTGCTGTCTGGATTGTCATGTGCAGTGAGCCGGTGATACGGGCACCTTTCAGAGGTTTCTGAGCGGCATATTTCTGGCGAAGAGCCATCAGTCCCGGCATTTCGTGTTCGGCGATTTCAATCTCTTTGCGACCGAATTCTGCCAAACTCATATCTGCCACTTTATAAGGCAGATTAGTTGGAAATAATTGTGACATAAATAATAATTATTTTGAATGTGTGGCAAAGATAACAAATTATTGAGTTGTACGGATGATTTGCAAGGACAAACATATCCGTCTGCTTATCTCTTCATAATTTCCTGCTAAGGAAACGCTAGTTTCTTCAGCAGGAAACGCGCGTTTCCATGGGAGGAAACTACGAGGAAACTGTAATAGATTGAGCCGTAGTATTATAATGAAAATAGCCGTTGATTAGTATCAACGGCTATTTTGCCGGGCAAAAGCCCTGTACTTTTAATATGTTTTCGTTTTATACCGGAGTAATCCCTTGTTCGGCCAGCAGTTTCAGGCTGAGGTCTTTCAGCTTGAACTTCTGAATCTTGCCGCTACCGGTCATCGGGAAGGTATCGACAAAGAAGATATATTTCGGAATCTTGTGGCGGGCTATCTTGCCGCGGCAGAAGTCTTTCACTACGTCGTCCGTCATTGTAACACCTTCGTGCAGGATGATGAAAGCGCCGACTTCTTCGCCGTATTTCTTGGACGGGACGGCTGCCACCTGAACGTCTTTCACTCCTTCCAGGTGATAAAGGTATTCCTCTATTTCACGCGGGTAAACGTTTTCTCCGCCACGGATAATCATATCCTTGATGCGTCCGGTAATACGGTAGAAGCCGTTTTCGTCTTTTACGCCGAGGTCGCCGCTATGCAGGAAGCCGTCTTTGTCGATGACTTCGGCTGTGGCGGCAGGATTATTATAATAACCTTTCATGTTGTTGTAACCGCGGTTGCACATTTCTCCCTGTACGCCAACCGGACATTCTTCGCCGGTTTCGGGGTCGATAACACGCACCTCCGTAAATTCAAAGTCGCGTCCGACAGTATTATAACGTTCTTCTGCCGGGTCGTCGATACGTGAATGGGTCATACCGGGCGATGTTTCCGTCAGACCGTAAACGCTGGTTACACGCATAAACATCTTCTCTTCCACCTGGCGCATCAGTTCTACCGGGCAGAGCGAACCTGCCATGATACCAGTACGGAGTGAAGTCAGGTCGAACATCGGGAACATCGGATGGTTCAGTTCGGCAATGAACATGGTCGGTACACCGTAAAGTGCCGTACACCGTTCCTTATGGATAGAGGCCAGTACCACCAGCGGGTCGAACTTTTCGACCATAACCTGTGTACAACCGTGTGTCAGCACGTTCATGGAAGCTAGCACCACACCGAAGCAATGGAAAAGAGGAACACAGCAGCAGAGTTTGTCGTCTGCGGTGAATTTCATATGCTCGCCGGTCAGCAAACCGTTGTTCGCAATATTATGGTGCGTCAACATAACCCCTTTCGGGAAGCCTGTCGTGCCGGAGGTGTATTGCATATTGACAACATCGTGGCAGTCAACCAGCTTTTTAGCAGCTTCCAGTTTGTCGTCTTCTATATTTTCGCCCAGCAATAACAGCTCCGGCGTGTTATACATACCGCGATATTTCTCTTGGCCGATATAAACGACATTTTTCAGTCTCGGGAAGCGTTTGCTTTTCAGATAGCCGCGTTGCGATTCCTTTAGTTCGGGAAGCATGGTGTACATCATATCGATGTAACTGCCGTCAAATACGCCTTCGGTGATACACATGGTGTGGATATCGGCATTCTCTACCAGAAACTCCAACTCGTTCTGTTTATAATTCGTGTTGACGGTAACGGCTACGGCTCCGATTTTGGCGGCAGCATAAAGGAATGTCAGCCAGTCGGGTACATTCGTTGCCCAGATACCGACATGGGTGCCGTGTTCGATGCCGATAGAGAGCATGCCTTTTGCCATCCGGTCGACACGTTCGTTGAATTCTTTCCATGTAAAACGCAGGTCGCGGTCGGAATAAACCAGGTATTCCTTGTCCGGCGTCGTTTCGGCCCAATGTTCCAGCCATTGGCCTAATGTCTTATCTTGCAGTTGTATTTCCATATCCTTTCTTTAACATTAATACGGGGTATAAACAACTCCAAGGATTTTAGCCGTGTTTTCGGCAGCGGCATGAACGTGGTGAGCAACAATCGAATCATAATAGATGCTGTCGCCTTCTTCCAATATATAGGTATTCTTTCCGTAGTTTATTTCAAGTACGCCTTCCAGTACATAAATGAACTCTTCGCCTTCATGTGTGGAAAGAACAAAATCAACGCCATCTTCCGAAGGGGAAACATCAATCAGGAACGGTTCCATATGGCGGCCGGATTTATCCTGCGACAGTGAATGGTATTCCATATGTTTGCGGTTTTCCATCGAATTGTTGGTAAAACCGATGCTATTGGAGTCATTACTATCCTTTTTGCGGCAGATAACCGGGCCGAGTTCGGATTGGTCGTCAAGGAATGTGCCCAGACGGACACCGAGTACCCGTGCTATTTTGATAAGAGGTGCCAGTGAAGGAAAATCTACATTACCTTCTATACGTTCGATTTGTTCTGTACTCAGGCCGGAACGTTCGGCAACTTCCTCAACAGTGAGTTGTTTTGATTCACGGATACTTTTAATTTTGGCTCCGATGATTTTGTTGTTTCCCATAAGTATGTTTATTTTTAGATTATCTTTTAATTTGTAACTGAACGCCGCAAATTTACATTAATATTTTATTTTACCATGTAATTTACTGAAAGAAAAAAAGGACAACCCTTGTGAGAGTTGCCCTTTTGTAACTTCCTGCGAAGTAGTTTCTTATTTTCTGATACCAAGTTCTTTGATGATAGCACGGTATCTTTCGATATCAACTTTAATCAGATAATCCAGTAAACGACGACGTTTACCAACCAACATTTTCAGAGCTCTTTCAGTGCTGTAATCTTTGTGATTAGCTTTCAAGTGTTCTGTTAAATGTGCAATACGAACTGTAAACAGTGCGATTTGGCTTTCTGCAGAACCTGTGTCGGCAGCTGATTTGCCATACTTTTCGAATAATTCTTTTTTCTTTGCTGAATCTAAATACATGATTCTTTTTACTTTAATAAATTGATACTATATTATCTAAGCGGCGACAAAGATATGCATAACTTTTTTGTCTGACAACTCTTTTCAGTATCTTTTTTATATTTTGCAACATGAATATCACATACATATCGTAAAAATGTCGTACTTTTGCAGCCAATAAATTAGTCTTCGATGCAAAAAATCAGAAACATCGCGATTATCGCGCACGTAGACCACGGCAAAACGACGCTCGTGGATAAGATGTTATTAGCCGGTAAGCTCTTCCGTGAAGGACAGGCAGAGCCGGACCAGTTCCTGGATAACAATGACCTGGAACGTGAACGAGGTATCACTATTCTAGCTAAGAATGTATCTATTAATTATAAGGATTGCAAAATCAATATTATTGATACCCCGGGTCACGCCGACTTCGGTGGTGAAGTAGAACGTGTATTGAACATGGCCGACGGTTGCCTGCTGTTGGTAGATGCTTTTGAAGGCCCGATGCCTCAGACACGTTTCGTGCTGCAAAAAGCAATTCAATTAGGATTAAAACCTATCGTAGTTATTAATAAGGTAGACAAGCCGAACTGCCGTCCGTCGGAAGTGCAGGAAATGGTGTTCGACCTGATGTTCAGCCTGGATGCAACCGAAGAACAGTTGGATTTCCCGACAATCTATGGTTCCGCTAAACAGGGATGGATGTCTGAAGACTGGCAGAAGCCGACCGAAGATATCTATGCATTGCTGGATGCTATCATCAAATATATTCCGGAGCCGAAGGTATTGGAAGGAACTCCCCAGATGTTGATTACATCGCTGGACTTCTCCAAATATGTAGGCCGTATCGCTGTAGGCCGTGTTCACCGTGGTGAGTTACGCGAAGGTCAGGAAGTTATGTTGTGCAAACGTGACGGTTCGATGGTAAAATCGAAAATTAAGGAGTTGGATATCTTTGAAGGTTTGGGCCGTACGAAAGTAGAATCCGTTCAATCCGGCGATATCTGTGCCGTGATTGGTATCGATGGTTTCGAGATTGGCGAGACTATTGCTGATATCAATGAGCCGGAACCGCTGCCTACGATTGCAATCGATGAACCGACGATGTCTATGCTCTTTACCATCAACAACTCTCCGTTCTTCGGTAAAGATGGTAAGTTCGTTACATCACGCCATATCTTTGAACGTCTTCAGAAAGAGTTGGACAAGAACCTGGCTTTGCGTGTGGTTCCTACCGATTCAGCTGATTCATGGTTGGTATATGGCCGTGGCGTGCTCCACTTGTCTGTGTTGATTGAAACGATGCGTCGTGAAGGATACGAATTGCAGGTCGGCCAGCCGCAGGTAATCATTAAAGAAATTGACGGTGTAAAATGCGAACCGGTTGAACAGCTTACTATCAATCTCCCGGAAGAATCTTCCAGCCGTATCATCGATATGGTGACAAAGCGCAAAGGTGAGATGACAATGATGGAAAGTAAGAACGACCGTATGCATCTTGAATTCAATATACCTTCACGTGGTATCATCGGTCTGAACAATGCAGTTTTGACAGCTTCTGCCGGTGAAGCGATTATGGCTCACCGCTTTCTGGAATATCAACCGTGGAAGGGAGATATCGAACGTCGTAACAACGGTTCCATCATTGCCATGGAAGCAGGTACGGCATTTGCCTATGCATTGAATAACCTTCAGTCTCGCGGGCGTTTCTTCATCTCTCCACAGGAAGATGTTTATGCCGGTCAGGTAGTTGGTGAACACACAAAAGAAGGTGACCTGGTTGTAAACGTAACGAAATCAAAGAAATTGACGAACATGCGTGCTTCGGGTTCTGACGATAAAGTTTCATTGGCTCCCCCTATTGTATTCAGTTTGGAAGATGCTTTGGAATACATCAAGGCAGACGAATATGTAGAAATCACTCCGAATTATATGCGTATGCGTAAAATTATTCTGGACGAAACAGAACGCAAACGTCAGGGTAGATAAACCTGTTGAAATATATAATGGGAAACCGGATATGCATTTGTGTATCCGGTTTTTTTATAAAGTTACTGCATGATTGTAAATCTGCAGTACGTCTTCAATCTCGTTGAAATCCGTTTTATTGTCATCGGCATATTTCTTTAGTTCTTCTTTATGGTCGGGGAACGCTTTGAGGAATTGCTTCTCATTGAGGAACCTGAATTGTTTCCCGTTACGTTCTATCCGGAATATTTTGTCGATACGACTGAGAATCAGCTTTTCCGTTTCCAGCTTATGGGTCGTGTTTCCTGACTGGAAAGAGGAATAGGAGTCGACCGCCGATGTTTCCGAACGCCCTCCGTAACCGACCTGTTTGCCTTCCCATTTTAATGCACCTCTGTACTGGACGAAAATAGGAGGATCTTTTTGTAGCACTTCGGTGGCCCCGTCTTTCGTTGGAAGAAAGATCCTTTCTCCTATCTTGATGGTAGCCACCATATCCGGTTCAGAGAACTCTTTGATATTGTTATTGTCGTGTTGGTCCTGAAAAAGGAATTTTTTGATGAGCAGGCTATAGTTTAGTGGCACATTGAATGTCCTGCCATCTTTGTAATATACATATCCGTTTTCGAAGCTGCGCAACAAGAATTGTGCACTGTCGATTTGTGCAGCCAACTTATTACTTCCGGAGATAATAGCCAATAATAGTATAATAATGAATCTACTCATAATATTATGATTAAGCTTAGCATATGCAAGAATAGGAAAATAATACTGAAAATGCAATACTAAACAGCTAAAAATGAATAAATTGTTATCTCCTTATGATTTTGGTAGAAATAAAAAAGCCACCTCTTTTTACGGAGGCAGCTTCTATTATAGGATTGTGTAATATACTAATTACTTAACCAAGCTAGCGAAATCGCTGTTAGTTGCATATTTTGCAAATTCCAGGTCGATAGCAGCTTCTTTAGCCATAGCTTTGTCAGCAGCGATAGCAGCTTTCAGGTTGCTGATAACTGCGTTTACATCGTTTGTGCGTGCTGCAACAACAGCCTTCAGGTAAGAAGTAGTTGCATCAGGTTTAGCAACAGCGTTCAAAGTCTGAGAAGCTTTGCTGTAGTCTTTTACTAAAAGCTGAGCCAAAGCAGCGTTGTTAGTCTTAACAGAACCGAAAGAGTTAACAGCTTTAGCATATTCGCCTTGTTCCAGATAAAGAACACCCAGAGCTTCGCCTAATTCAGCAACACCTGCAGCGTTACCGAACAATTGCTGAGCTTTTGCCTGGTCACCCTTAGTCAGAGCGATCAAACCTAAGTTCATGTTAGCTTCGTTGTTAGCCTTAACAGAGTTAGACTTGTTGAACATTTGTTCAGCCTTAGCCAGGTCACCAGCCTTGAATGCCATCATACCGATGTTGTTCCAAGTGCGGTAGCAGTTAGGATACAGTTCAGAAGCTTTTGTATAGATAGCCATCTTTTCGCTGTCGTTGTTAGTTAATGTAGCAGCATAAAGAATTTCTTCGATATTCAGTTCAGAAGGATTGCTCTTAGCCAATGCGCTGATTTCGTCGTCAGACTTACCGATGATTTCGATGTTAGCAGTCAAACGAGAACGACGCAATTGCGGAAGGATAGTTTCAGCCAGATCAGAATAAACAGCAGAGATGTTTTTGATTTCTTTTTCTCTTGTTTCAGGATCCTGGTACATAGAGATAACTCTTAATACAAGGTCTTTATCCTGTAAGTTGGAAGCAGATACCAATTCTTTGAAGCCTTCCCAGTCCTGAGCAGTGTAACGAGCGTCAACCGGAGCATCAACTTTCATTTTCTTCAATTCTTTGTTCAGGTATTTAGAAGTGTTACCTTCACGTCTTTCAGCCAGACCAGTGTTCAGTTTAACACCACCATCAGGAGAAGCGTAAGCAGAGATTTCGATTGCTACATTCTGGTTAGGAGCTTCGTCAGCGTTTTTAACCAGGTCTTTCCATTCTTTGATTGCATCAGAGTTCAACTCTTTAGCACGAAGTTCAGCCTGCTGGATAAGGAACATGATGTTAGCATCGTGAGCTTCTTTGATGATGCGCTGGAATTTGTCAGCAGCGATAGCAGCAGTTGCAGTAGCAGCGTCAGCCAGTTCAGAAGTTGCGATTACACCTTCACCGATCTTTACGTCCGGTAATTTAACTGTCTTGTTCTTGATCTTTGCATCGAAAGTCAGGTACAGTTCAGATTTCTTCATTTCAGGTTTGTAAGTGAAAGAAGATTTCATTGTTACGTTTCCACCTTCTTTTTGAGCGATAACCTGATTGTTACCTTTTACTTTTTCACCTTGATAAGTGTAAGATGTTCCCCATGCTTCACCACCGGCATAGCGGAGAACCGGAGTTACAGTTACAACGGCTTTCTTGTTGAACCATTTTGCAGGGAAAGTCGCGTTGATAGTCACGGGTACTTTGCCTCCGATAGCCTCAAGCGGCTGCGGCTCAGCTTTGATGTACTCTTCAGCTAGCGGTTTCAACTTGTTTGAACAAGAAGAAAGGGTTAAGATTGCTGCCATTACAAAGAATGACAATAAAAACTTTTTGTTCATAATTTGATGTAAGTTTAAAATGTTACTATGTTTATATATTCACTTTCAATTGTCCCTTAGCCATCAAAGTGCAAAACTAAAGCATTTTTTTGTTATGAATAGCAAAGATACGATAAAATCTTTCTAATTAATACTTATTAATGAATCCAGGCTCCTTTTTTTGCTAAAAAGAGTATAAATGACAGGATTTATGAACGCTTTAATAGCTTCCATCCGGTACTAATTTAGTTAATTTATAGTGTTTCGCTTTCATCTCTTTATCTTATCGGCTTCTGCCGGCTGTTTTCTTATTGTGTATTTTTGATTAAAATAAAATCTTTTGAGTAAAACATTCGTTTCCGTAGCTGATTTGTATCAGATAGATACCTGACGTGGCCGTTGTAGCGGTGATGATGTTTTGTCCCGAATGAACAGTGCCGTTCTGTAAAGTTTTTCCCTCCATCGACAGCACTGAATACCGTGCCTGACGGATTGTTTCCGGTAGCAGGACATGAATTACTTTGGTAGCTGTTTCCACAAATATGCGGATTGGATTACTTTCGTTAATGGAAGTGTTAGCTGATGCCGTATTGTATTGGATGACTGGGTCGATGAATAAGGAAGTACTCATCGGGGAAGCCGGATGGCTGGTAGCTTCTATCCATTGGCCTTTATAATTGATCCATACGGTATTTTTACTTGTTTCTCCTTTTGGGAGATTGAATGCCGAAAAAGAGGTATTGCCGGCAGCCGATTTGATCTTGTATCCGATGAAGAAATTACCGGACACATCGATTGGCTCTTTGAAGGTTATAAATGATTCCTGGTCGCGGTTCATCGGCTTGGTAGAATCGATAAAAGCACTTTTGTCATTGAGCGTTACGAATGAAGGACTGAATGATTCGCTGTGTAATAGTGTTTCCGGTTTATCCGAGCCATTGTAGACGGTGATTTCTACTTCAAGGTCACTCATCTTGCTTATAGCCGGATTTACGATGTATGTGCCGTATATTTTAGCGTTGCCCGTTATTTTATAGGCTTCGGCAAATTCGTTCATCCCCAGTGAGTTGTTGCCGAAAGCTGGACCTGTACCGGGTGAAGGGAGAGGTGTTGATTCTATCGTGTTGGCTTTTCCGCTTTCCTTTATGTTGCTCAGGCGCAGACATGGGGTTGCACTGTAAGGATCAAGTCCCTTGCAGGTCCGTCCGGAGTTTGTTCCTGCCGGGTCGAGCCATATTTTTAATTGTTTGTCGGCATCCGGAGATATTTCCCAGTTTTGGCTTAAGGCGAAATAGAAATCATCATAAGGGCGGGGGCAGTCAGAATATCCTCCGGACAGGCCTCCGATAACTAAGCCGTTGCTGTCAAATAATCCGGAACCGGAAGAACCGCCGGCCGTGCTTCCGTCCGACCATTCCTTTATGTGCCAGTGCCCGTTTTTTATAAAGTTTCCTATCGAAGAGTTGAACGTTGTTAATTCGACTTCTTCTGTCGTGCTAAGTCGCTTTACGGTGCCCGCCGGATGATGGATTCCCACGTATGGGGCAGTGCCCTGGTCTTTGGCATTCCAACCGGCATAATATGGCTGATAGTAAGCCGGTGGTGTTTCCATCAGTTGCAGTAAGGCCATGTCGGTCTGTTCGTTGGTTGCCCTGAAGAGGGTGGAGGCCATCGACATTTCTTCCGTACCTCTCATGATCGGTTCGCATAGAGGACTTTCATAATTGAAATAGGTGACGATATTGCTTGCAATCATTTCATAGTCCGGATTCTCAATGCTGAACTGCTTGTTCAAACAATGGGATGCTGTTAACAGGTAAGGTGTACCGTCGTTTGATGTATTATTAATTAATGTACCGGTACAAAAATCAGTTCCATTGATAATGAGCAGGACGACGCTTCGGCCTATCTCATTATATTTATCCGTACTTTCTTGCAGGCAGGCCAGTGTTTTTATGCATCCGAGATACGTCCTGCTATATTCTTGCGGCTCGTATCCTCTGATATTACGATAGTCATGGTTTACTTCACCCACTTTTAGCTTGCCATGAAACGGAACATTAGCCGGTTCCTGATATTCGATAATTAATTCCTCACCTTGTACCGGAGAGACGGGAAGTATGCCCAGTTTGGAGTTGTTCAAGTGGTTGAATGCTCCTAATATATGTGTCTGGTCCGGATTGTACAGGAAGAGCTGGGCTCCTTCCGGAATTTCGTATTCAGAAAACAATACATTGATCGAATAGGCTCCGGCCGATCGAATGCCCAGTCGCCATACGCGGGTGCCGTCGGCTTGTGTAAACCAGCTGCCAGAGTTATCCGGAGTAAAATCGGTCATGAATTTATAGGCAAAATGAAAACTACTGCGCAAATCGCTTTCGTTGAGTGAGTCGATTCGTAATTGTTCAGCGATGTCAAAAGCAGGCATTTCTTGAAACATACTTCCTGAGCGGGTACTGAGTATCGTCATCGGAAGTGGTCTGCCTCCGTGACTGATCTGTCCTGTTAAATGGGCGGATACCAACAGGCAGAGGAAAAAAAGAGTGACTAGCTTTTTCATATTCATGCAAATATATGTTTTTCTTTTAATTAATTCTTCCTGTACTACGAACAAATTTGTGAAACCACTCCCGTATTTCGTGATTTTTGTCTAAGTTTGCGAAGCGAAAAAGAATGATTCTGAAATTGTAAAACCAATATTACATAATTAAATAATAAAGATATGGCAACACCTCCTTTCAAGTATCAGGAACCGTTTCCACTGGGACCGGATACAACAGAGTATTATCTGCTTACAAAAGATTATGTGTCGGTATCCGAGTTTGAAGGACAACCGATTCTGAAGATTGCAAAAGAAGGATTAACAGCGATGGCTAATGCTGCTTTCCGCGATGTGGCTTTTATGCTTCGTCCGGCCCACAACGAACAGGTTGCTAAAATCCTGAGCGATCCGGAAGCAAGCGACAATGATAAATTCGTAGCATTGACTTTCCTTCGTAACGCCGAAGTTTCAGCTAAAGGCCAGCTTCCTTTCTGCCAGGATACAGGTACGGCTATCATCCACGGTGAAAAAGGCCAGCATATATGGACCGGCTATTGTGATGAAGAAGCGCTTTCTCTGGGTGTTTACAAAACATATACGGAAGAAAATCTGCGTTATTCACAGAATGCACCGTTGAATATGTACGACGAGGTGAATACAAAATGTAACCTGCCTGCACAGATCGATATCGAAGCAACTGAAGGTATGGAATATAAATTCCTTTGTGTAGCGAAGGGTGGTGGTTCTGCCAACAAGACTTATCTGTTCCAGGAAACAAAAGCGATCCTGAATCCGGCAACATTGGTTCCGTTCCTGGTTGAAAAAATGAAAACATTAGGTACAGCTGCCTGTCCTCCTTATCATATTGCATTCGTTATCGGCGGTACTTCAGCAGAAAAGAACCTGCTGACCGTGAAGCTGGCTTCTACTCATTATTATGACAACCTGCCTACAAGCGGTAACGAGTATGGCCGTGCTTTTCGTGATGTCGAACTGGAAAAAGAAGTTTTGGAAGCGGCTCATAACATTGGTTTGGGTGCTCAGTTCGGTGGTAAATATTATGCACACGACGTACGTATCGTTCGTCTGCCGCGTCACGGTGCTTCCTGTCCGGTAGGAATGGGAGTTTCCTGCTCTGCTGACCGTAATATCAAATGTAAGATCAATAAAGAGGGTATCTGGATTGAAAAGATGGATTCTAATCCAGGTCGCCTGATTCCTGAAGAGTTGCGTAATGCTGGTGAAGGCGATGCCGTAAAGATCAACCTGAACCAGCCAATGGCCGATATTCTGAAAGAACTGACTAAATATCCGGTATCCACCCGTCTTTCGCTGAGCGGAACGATTGTGGTTGGTCGTGATATTGCCCATGCAAAACTGAAAGAACGTATCGATAAAGGCGAAGATCTGCCTCAGTATATCAAGGATCATCCTATTTATTATGCAGGTCCTGCCAAGACTCCGGCCGGAATGGCTTCCGGTTCATTCGGTCCGACAACAGCCGGCCGTATGGATTCTTATGTCGACTTGTTCCAGGACAATGGCGGTAGCATGATTATGATTGCCAAAGGTAACCGTAACCAGCAGGTAACAGATGCTTGTAAGAAGCATGGCGGTTTCTATCTGGGAAGTATCGGTGGTCCGGCTGCTATCCTGGCACAGGAAAGCATCAAGAAAGTAGAATGTCTGGAATATCCGGAACTGGGTATGGAAGCAATCTGGAAGATTGAAGTAGAAAATTTCCCTGCTTTCATTCTGGTAGACGATAAAGGCAACGATTTCTTCAAACAATTGAAGCCGCGTTGCTCCTGTAGCAAATAAGAACAACTTATTATAAGAGGTGAAAGGCCTGTTCCGTTTATTCGGGGCGGGCTTTTTCTTTCTGTTTTCTCCTTTTCCTTGCCTTGTTGTTGCCTATTCATAGTGATCTTTTCCGATTGATTCCCTTATGTATTTGGCTGCCGACAATTATGCGCAGGCCTGCTGATAATTATCGACAGGCTAGCCCACAATTGTCAACAGGCCTGCGCATAATTGTCGACAGCCAAATTGAATGAGAGGCATTTTACAGTTGTAAACGAACAGCAGTAGGGGAAGAGTGATTAAAATAAGGAAGGTACTCCTTTTCTGTTTGTACATTTGCTACTTGATTATCTGGTCGCAAATATAATCATTATTTATTAAAACAAATTGAAAAACAGGGCTTATCTCTAATAGATGTATTTTTATTTCCGGATAGTACAAAAAAAAGAACTACCCTTCGCAGGATAGCTCTTTATATATAAATGTATAAGAAAGTTGTCTATTAACGATCGTTACGGTTGTTGCGGTCTCCGCGATCCTGGCGAGGGCCACGGTCGCCACGTTCCGGTCTCGGACCTCTTTCAGGTCTTGGCGGACGTTCTTCGTAACCTTCCGGTTTCGGAAGCAATACTTTATGGGAAAGTTTGAACTTACCTGTTTTAGCATCGATGTCTACCAACTTAACTGAGATCGTGTCACCTTCTTTCAAGCCTGCCTGTTCAACTGTTTCCAGACGTTTCCAGTCGATTTCAGAGATGTGAAGCAGACCGTCTTTACCCGGCATGAATTCAACGAATGCACCGTAAGGCATGATAGAAGAAATCTTTCCTTCGTATACTTCACCGATTTCAGGAACGGCAACGATACCTTTGATCGCTCTGATAGCAGCATCGATCGTATCTTTGTTTGTTCCGGAGATTTCGATCTTACCTACACCGTCAACTTCTTCAATTGTGATAACAGCACCGGTCTTTTCCTGGATACCCTGGATAATCTTTCCACCCGGGCCGATCACTGCGCCGATAAATTCTTTGCCGATCGTCATTGATTCGATGCGCGGAGCGTGCGGTTTCAGTTCAGCACGTGTTTCCGGCTGAGCTTCCATGATTTTACCCAAAATGTGCATACGGCCTTCTCTTGCCTGAGCCAATGCGTTTTCAAGGATTTCGTATGACAGACCGTCAACCTTGATATCCATCTGGGTAGCTGTGATACCGTCTGCTGTACCTGTTACCTTGAAGTCCATGTCTCCCAGGTGGTCTTCGTCGCCTAAGATATCCGACAGGATAGCATAGTTCTGACCTTTGTTTTCAGAGATAAGACCCATTGCGATACCTGAAACCGGTTTCTTCATCGGAACGCCGGCGTCTCTCAGAGCCAGTGTACCTGCACAAACAGTTGCCATAGAAGAAGAACCGTTTGATTCGAGGATATCGGAGATTACGCGTATTACATATGGATAGTTTTCCGGGATCATACGCTTCAAAGCGCGGTGGGCCAGATTCCCGTGGCCGACTTCACGACGTCCTACGCCACGTGATGCTTTTGCTTCACCGGTTGAGAACGGAGGGAAGTTATAATGTAATAAGAAACGTTCTTTGCTGTGGTTCAGTACGTCGTCAACCATCTTTTCGTCGGCTTTGGTACCGAGTGTAACGGTTGTCAGTGACTGAGTTTCGCCACGTGTGAAAACTGCTGATCCGTGAGGTCCCGGAAGATAATCCGTTTCGATCCAGATCGGACGGATTTCAGTTGTTTTACGGCCGTCCAGGCGTTTTCCTTCGTCAAGGATAGCGCGGCGCATGGCTTCTTTCTCTACATCGTGGTAGTAACGGCCGATCATTTCGGCTTTAGCTTCCAGTTCTTCTTCAGAGAAATTAGCTTTATATTCTTCTATGATTGCCTGGAAAGCATCGAAGCGCTGGTGTTTGTCCGTACCCGATGTTGCAACGGCATATGCTTTTGCGAAACATTTTTCGTGTATGTCTTTGCGCAGTTCTTCGTCATTTTCTTCGTGGCAGTATTCGCGTTTAACGAGTTTGCCGCAAGCTTCCGACAGTTCAAGCTGAGCCTGGCACTGTACTTTGATAGCTTCGTGTGCAACTTTGATAGCATCCAGCATGTCTGATTCCTGTACTTCAGCCATTTCGCCTTCAACCATCATGATGTTGTCGATTGTTGCAGCAACCATCATATCGATGTCTGCTTTATCCAATTCTGAGAATGTCGGGTTGATAATAAATTTTCCATCCACACGGGCTACACGTACTTCAGAAATCGGTCCGTTGAAAGGTATATCTGAAACAGCCAGGGCAGCAGAAGCTGCTAAGCCAGCCAATGCATCCGGCATGTCTTCGCCGTCAGCAGAGAACAATATAACGTTTACATATACTTCAGCGTGGTAATTGTCCGGAAATAACGGACGCAAAGCGCGGTCAACGAGGCGCGATGTCAGGATTTCATAATCGGAAGCTTTTCCTTCTCTTTTTGTGAAACCTCCGGGAAAACGGCCAAATGCGGAGTACTTTTCTTTGTATTCAACTTGCAGCGGCATAAAGTCAACACCGGGATTTGCATCTTTAGCGGCACAAACAGTAGCCAGCAACACAGTGTTGCCCATACGTACGGTAACCGCACCGTCCGCCTGTTTTGCCAATTTCCCGGTCTCGATGGTGATGGTTCTTCCATCAGCCAACTCGATCGTCTTGTTAATTGGATTAAGCATAATCTTCTTTCTTATTTTTCTATCTGTAAAAATTGGTGCAAATGTAATGAAAGTTTACCTGTAAACACATGAAAATGAAAATAAAAAACATCAGAAAAGCCCTTTTTTATAAAAATAAAAGGAAGATTTTGAGAATAATAGTGCCACAATTGTAAAATAATGTATATTTGCATCGGAATTACGAACATTGTAAAGAAAAAAGGATGAAACAAATATCTGCGCAATTATTGGTTATTTTCGGAATTTGTATGCTGTTGTTTACTGCATGTAACAAGGCATCGGATTTTACAGTGAAGGGAGTTGTATCCGGAGCCGACGGCCAGACAATGTATCTGGAGAATGTGGGCATATCAAATATCGAATTGTTGGATTCGGTGAAACTGACTGCTGCCGGTAAATTCAAGTTTACCCATAAACGTCCGGAATTTCCGGATTTTTATCGTTTGCGTCTGAATAATCAATTGATAAATTTTGCGATCGACTCGGTTGAAACGGTTACTTTTGCTGCTGATGCCGGAACGTTTGCCACTTCTTATTCCGTTGAAGGATCTGAAAACAGTAAAGCGATCAAAGCGATCACCCTGGCACAGTTGGATGCGAACCAGGCGATCGGTCGTTTACGTAAAGAATATGAGGATAAGCATATTGCAGATACGACATACCGTGCAAGAATTTTGGAAACAGCAGAGGCTTATAAGGATGTGGCCCGTAAATATATTTATGCAGCCCCGATGTCGACAGCTGCTTATTTTGCTTTGTTTCAGCAGATCGACGGACTATTGTTCTTTGACCTCTATGACAGAAATGATGTAAAGGCTTACGGAGCAGTGGCTACCAGTTACGATCATTTCTATCCGGGAAGTCCCCGTTCAAAACATCTTTACAACCTGACTTTGCAGTCTATGAAGGTGCTTCGTGCACAGCGTCCGGTAAATCTGGATGATGTGAAAACGACTGAAGTGAGTTTTCTGGATATCGAATTGCCGAATCTGAAAGGGGAGGTGGTTAAACTATCTTCTGTGGCAGAAGGAAAGCCGGTTATTATTAATTTTACAGCTTATCAGGCTGAATGGTCCCCGGCATTGAATATGGCTTTGGGTGAATTATATACGCAGTATCATAGTCAGGGCTTGGATATTTATCAGGTGTCTCTGGACTCTGATGCTCACTTCTGGAAGAATGCGGCTTCAAACCTACCTTGGGTAGCTGTTCGTGATCCGCAGTCTGTCTACTCTCAGATAGCCGGATTGTATAATGTGAAACAACTCCCGGCGATCTTCATCCTTGACCGCAAAGGTAATCTGGTTAAACGGGTGGATGACGTGAAAAATCTGGCAGTAGATGTAAAGGCAGTACTTTAATATAGTACGCTAACAATCAGATTTATATGTTGTAAAGCACTTGTGAGGGTTTGTGCATCTTGAAAAGATGTCTTATCTTTGCAATGTCTAAAATAAAGAGAAAAAGGAGTTCCGGCCAGGTTGTTGGTCGGGATTCTTTTTTTATTATGCAGTAATAAATATTAATTTTTAAATCAATAATTAGGAGGATTTAGTATGGCTGTTAGTTATATGACAGAAGACGGCTACAATAAGATTTTAGCTGAAATCAACTATTTGGAAACCGTGAAGCGTCCTGAAATTTCTGCCCAGATTGCTGAAGCCAGGGATAAAGGTGACTTGTCTGAAAATGCAGAATATGACGCTGCAAAGGAGGCTCAAGGCATTATGGAAGCAAAACTGGCCCAGTTGAAGGGGCTGATATCTAATGCACGTCTGATAGATGAATCACGTGTTCAGACTGACGAAGTTCAGATTCTGAATAAGGTGAAGATCAAAAATACGAAGAATAATATGGTAATGACATATACATTGGTCTCCGATTCGGAAGCAAACCTGAAAGAAGGAAAGATTGCCGTGAGCACACCGATTGCGAAAGGACTGATGGGAAAGAAAGTCGGAGACGTGGTAGAAATCAAAGTGCCATCCGGATTGATGACTTTTGAAATAATGGATATATCAATTTAATACAATAAGATATGGCAACAATATTCAGTAGAATAGTGGCTGGCGAGATACCCTGCCATAAGGTTGCGGAAGACGAAGAATTCTTTGCCTTCCTGGATATTAATCCGGTTGCAAAAGGGCATACTTTAGTGATTCCGAAGAAAGAAATTGACTATATTTTTGATCTGGAAGACGCATTGTTAGGGCGAATGATGGCTTTTGCCAAGCGTGTGGCCCGTGCTCAGGAAGCGGCTATTCCCTGCAAGCGTGTAGGGATAGCTGTAATGGGATTGGAAGTGCCTCATGCACATATTCATTTAATCCCTATAACAAAGGAATCGGATATGTGTTTTGGTGGTAAGAAAATGACAATAACTCAGGATGAGTTGGCGGCGGTAGCTGCCTTGATAAGAAAAGCGTACAAATAATTGGCCAAAGGCTTTTTTTATTGGAAATAATACGTATATTTGTAACCACTATTTCTGCTTAGTTTTAAAACGGCAGAAATAGTGGTTTTTTAAATGATTCATTAGTGGTTTTTACTCATAAATTTGTTAACCTTAGAAGAAAGGCCCCTCTGAGACAGAGCGGCCTTCTTTTTTTAAACACACAAATTATAAACAAATCTTTTTATCTCCTTATATATGTATTGAAAAATTAGAGTTATGCCATAGGTACGGGCTAAGCGCCGGTAAACCTAGATTTACAAAGTAAATAATGCTTCCAATAAGAGCAAGTATCCAAATGACGAACAAAGTCCATTTTGCCGGGTTAGGCAGCGGTTTTAAATTGAATAATTGTCCGAATATGGCAAAAAGCAATGCTATTGCAGGTATTCCGATCAGTAAGATGATGCCGATACAACCTAAAACCGCCATATAAACGGGGACTCCGCTGTAGAGATCCATTCCGAAAGGAGAAAGTTGGTATAGCATTCCTGCACCTCCTCCAATCAGGGCTACCGTTACAACAAACAGTATAAATACAACCAGCAAAAGAGGAGGGAGCAAAATGATACCTACCAGGACTGCTCCGAATTTTAAGAGAAAGCCGAATACCGTGACAAACAGATCAGCTATTTTCTGAAAAAAACTTCTTGGTTTATCTGAACTTATATAATCGTTTACGTTATTGCTGACTTTTTCAAATCCGTCGGTGACGGTTTGTCCGATGGTTTCAAGCGTTACGCTTTTACCCCTCATGATCAATCTGTCTGCGGCAGTTCTGGCCAACGGCATGACCATCCATAAAACAATATATAGTATAGCCATCCAATGTACGACCGGAATGAATAACAGCAGGATCATCGCCAGTCTGACGGCGGTAGCATCCCATCCCATATAGGCCGCAATACCGGCTGCAACACCACCGATTACCCGGTTGTCCGGGTCACGCATCAACTTTTTCTTGCCGGTAATGACCTGTTCTTGATAAGTCCGTTTTTTAGTGTTCTCTTTTTCTTCTTCAGCTTCTTCCTCAAATATCTCTTCCGGTTTACCCATGCGGTTGATCACCTCTTCTACATGCTCGATCGTGATCACCTCATGTCCCAGGCGTACTCGTTCGCCGAACAACTCCGAAATACGCATTTCGAAATCATTCATGATCTCTTCGGAACCTTCTTCTTTACGGAAATGTATGCGTAAATTAGAAAGATATTTATCCAGTAACTGGTATGCATCTTCGTCAATGTGGAAAACAGTTCCTCCCAAATTAACTGTAAGTGTCTTCTTCATTGTTTTCTAATTTTAATTGTTTCTGATGTGGTTTATTGTATTATTTAGTTCCTGCCAGGAGTTTTCCAGTTCACCGAGGAATTCTTCCCCTTTCGAAGTGAGTTGGTAATACTTACGGGGCGGTCCCTGCGTAGACTCTATCCACTGATAACTTAACAGTTCGCTGTTTTTTAAACGGGTCAAGAGCGGATATAAAGTACCTTCTACTACAATCAATTTTGCTTCTTGTAACTTCTGAATAATGTCAGAGGTGTAAGCCGGCTCTTTTTTGAGAAGCAACAGGATACAATATTCCAGTGTCCCCTTTCTCATCTGTGATTTTACGTTCTCTGCATTCATCGCTTATAGTTTTATGCTGCAAATATATGTATTGCCTGTGTACTATGCAATACATGCTACTGTAATTATTCTATTTTAACATCTTTCGAGTGGTGGTCTGCCTGTATTCCTGAATCCATTTTTGCACAAAAAGTGCAATTGTGTGTAAAAAAAGGAGTGAAAGTGTTGCTATTCAGTAGGAAACCCGTACTTTTGTTGTATCAATTCAAAAAGAAGAATTATGGTTTATTACCACTATGCCGAGTTAATTCACAGACAGGCTGAAAAGTATGGTTCACGTACAGCTTTAAAATACCGTGATAATGAAAGCGGGAAATGGTTAAAGATCTCATGGAGAGAATTCTCAGAGAAAGTAATGCTTACAGCAAAGGCTATGGCTGAGTTTGGAATAGAAGTACAGGAAAAGATCGGTATCTATTCTCAAAATATGCCGCAATGTTTATTCACAGATTTCGGTGCATACGGAAACCGGGTGATTTCTATCCCGATGTATGCAACTAACTCTCCTGCTCAGATAGAATATATTATCAATGATGCGGAGATACATACGCTATTTGTGGGTGAACAGTTGCAATATAACAATGCCTTTAAGGTACAAAAAGAATCTGCCGTCTTAAAACGTCTGATTATTTTTGATCCGGCCGTTAAGTTGAATCCGGAAGATAAGACTTCTATTTATTTTGAAGACTTTCTGCGTCTGGGTGATAATGCACATGCTGAGACTACTGTAAAGATCCGTATGAATGAGGCTAGTTCTGATGATGTAGCTACTATTATGTATACTTCGGGTACGACCGGTGAATCAAAGGGGGTCGTTCTTCATCATTTTAATTACCTGGAAGCGATGCGTATTCATGATATCCGCTTGCCGATGGTCAATGACAAGGATACATCTATGTGTTTTCTTCCTTTGACTCATATTTTTGAGAAGGCATGGACTTACTACTGCCTTCATAAGGGAGTGAAGATCGCTATCAATCAGGATCCGAAGATGATACAAAAGACATTACCGGAGATTCATCCTACTTTAATGTGTAATGTGCCGCGTTTCTGGGAAAAGGTATATGTCGGTGTTCATGAGAAAATAAATTCTTCATCACCTTTTTTGAAGAAAGTATTTCTGAACGCAATCGAAACCGGACGTTTATATAATTTGGAATATAAGAATAAAGGCATCAAACCGTCATTCTGTCTGAAAGCCAAATTTGAGTTTTATAATAAAACGGTATTTACACTTCTGAAAAAAGTTCTGGGTATTGAGAGAGGTCGTTTATTCCCAGTAGCAGGTGCACCTTTGTCTGATACTGTCAATGAGTTTTTGCAGTCTGTCAATATTCCTATAGTGTATGGTTATGGTTTGAGTGAAACGACGGCTACTGTTTGTTTTTATCCAGAAATAGGTTTTCAGTTTGGTTCTATCGGTGAAACAATGCCGGGAGTGGAAGTGAAGATTGATGAAAGTAACGGAGAGATTCTTGTAAAGGGAAAGACTGTTACTACCGGTTACTACAATAAACCGGAAGAAAATGCCCGTTCTTTTACGGAAGATGGTTTTTTCCGTACAGGAGATGCCGGACGTTTGGAAGGAAATGTGTTATTCTTTACAGAACGTATCAAAGATCTTTATAAGACTTCAAATGGAAAGTATATAGCTCCGCAGGCCATCGAGATGGAAATGAGCAGTGATAAATATATTGAGCAGATTGCCGTCATCGGTGACCAGCGTAAGTTTGTTAGTGCTCTGGTCGTGCCGTCTTATCCTCTTTTAGAGGAGTATGCAGCAACAAAAGGAATTGTTTACAATAGTCGTGAAGAACTTTTGGCTAGTAATGAAATCATCCGCCTGATAGAGTCGCATATTGAGGAACATCAGAAAAATCTGGCTTCTTACGAGAAGATCAAGCGGTTCACCCTACTTCCTCAGCCTTTTACGATGGAGGGGCGTGAGTTGACAGATACATTAAAGTTACGTCGTCCGGTTGTTTTGCAAAAATATGCGAATGAGATTGAAGCGATGTATGCAGAGTAAACTGACAATTAATTTCCTATCTTTGCACAAAATTTAAAATAAGAAGAAGATTATGATAACATCAGACCAACTACAGAATGTGTTGGAGCGCGAGAACGCGCTGAGGGGGTATCTTTGACATAGATGGTAAGACCATCCAGTTAGAAGAAGAAGAACTGCGTACACAGGACCCCGGCTTCTGGGAAGATGCCAAACGGGCAGAGGCTCAGATGAAGAAAGTAAGAGAACTGAAGAAGTGGATCGAACTTTACAACGAGGTAAATGCGGCAGCAGAGGAGTTGCAGTTGGCTTATGAATATGTAAAAGAAGAGATTATCACCGAAGATGAAGTCGATGCGGCTTATGCCAAGGCTTTGGATCTGGTAGAGAATCTGGAGTTCCGGAATATGCTTCGTGACGAGGCAGACCAGATGAGTTGCGTACTCAAGATCAATTCCGGTGCCGGTGGTACGGAAAGTCAGGACTGGGCTTCCATGCTGATGCGTATGTATTTGCGTTATGCGGAATCTCATAATTATAAAGTATCCATTGCAAATTTGCAGGAAGGTGACGAGGCGGGTATCAAGACTGTCACGATCAATATTGAAGGCGATTATGCTTTCGGGTATCTGAAAAGTGAGAATGGCGTGCATCGCTTGGTTCGTGTTTCTCCCTACAATGCACAGGGAAAACGAATGACATCTTTTGCATCTGTATTCGTTACTCCGCTGGTTGATGATACGATTGAGGTAAAGATTGAAACAGCCGCTATTTCATGGGATACTTTCCGTTCAGGCGGTGCCGGTGGACAGAATGTGAACAAGGTGGAATCAGGGGTACGCTTGCGTTACCAATTCAAAGATCCTTACACAGGTGAGGAGGAAGAGATCCTGATTGAAAACACTGAAACGCGCGACCAGCCGAAGAACCGTGAAAATGCGATGCGTCAGTTGCGTTCTATCCTGTACGATAAGGAATTGAAACATCGTTTGGCAGAACAGGCAAAGATCGAAGCCGGTAAGAAGAAAATTGAATGGGGATCACAGATCCGCAGTTATGTTTTCGATGACCGTCGTGTCAAAGACCATCGTACAAACTACCAGACATCCGACGTAAATGGTGTCATGGACGGCAAGATCGATGAATTTATCAAGGCTTACCTGATGGAATTTGGCGGTGAGGAAGCAGCTGAAAAGTAAAGTTTTTACAAGAATACTTGCAGAATCCGATTAAAAGTCGTAATATTGCACCCGATTTCAGAGCAAGCCTCTGAAACACCGGTCCTATAGCTCAGTTGGTTAGAGCACCTGACTCATAATCAGGGAGTCCTTGGTTCAAGCCCAAGTGGGACCACGAAAATGAAGCGAATTGTCTAATTATTAGATAATTCGCTTTTTTGTTATTCTGTTTAGTATGATTTTAATCATACTCTTCGGTTAACAATTGGATCAGTTTTTCCAGATGTTGTGTATATATATCGCGGGGGGAACAATTATATTTTTTGCATAAGAAAGCTGCCATCCCGACCACTTCTCCCATCATTCCTGTAGTTTGCATAACTCTGACTGTTCCCAAGGCAATATGAGTAACACTGATATTACGACCTGCCATAAATAGGTTATTGATGTCTTTTGAGTAAAAGCATCTGTACGGTATATGATAGGGCTCGAACTCCCGGTTATGATCTGCTATGCCTAGAAACTCATTTCCCGGATAATATTGACTGTTTTTGGGATCCGGGTAGTGAAGATCGATTCCCCATGTTGTTGTAACGCATGCGTCCGGGTATTGTATCCGATTGTTTATATCCAGTTCTGAGAGGATCAGATCACCGATTAACCGGCGGGATTCTCTTTTTCCGGCAATGAATGACATCCATTCCAGTCTCCAGTTGGAATATTGTTTTCTTTTCTGATTTTTAAGGTAAGACCAATGCCCATAAATAACCCGGAAATTGTAATCCCTTACTTCTTCCGCCTGTTCGACTTTATCTTTATAAAAGCCAGACTCCCAGAACCAGGCACTGGCTGTGTTTTCTAAATGATAGTCATCACTGAATTGAACAGCCCACGGGCATAAAGGAAATTCCGAAGATTTTTCTTCGAAGCGGGCAAACCAATGGTTGGTTGTACCCATTGTTAAACTGTCACTTGTCTGTGGGGCCTTAGGTTCCTTGGTAAGAGAAAAACTTTCTCTGCCACTTCTATAGTCTGCTCCTGCGACAACACCGAGAGTTGCATCTCCGGTACAATCAGCAAAAAGAGGAGAGATGAAGCGGAGTTCTTGATTATTTTCTACATTTTTAGCAAGAACTGCTGCTATGTGATCTCCTGTTTTTTCTACATTATAAACGTGGGTAGAAAGAAATAAAGTAATGTTCTTCTCATTTTTAACGATGTCCAGTTTTCTTTTATCTCCATATTGATCTGCAGAGGCTATTTCATTGGTAGTACCTGTATTCAGTTCCCTTACGATACGTCCTAATTTAGGATAGAGGTTATGATAGATGTCTCCGGACATAGGAAGCCGGACTTCTGAGCTGTTATTACCACCTAAAACCGGCCGGTTTTGTATAAGAGCAACTTTTAGTCCTAATCTGGCAGCCTGGATGGCTGCACATGTACCGGCAACTCCCCCTCCGGCAATTACGAGATCGTATGTTCCGGCTTCTTTGGGTTGCTTTGGTAAATGTAACATTTTTCGTCTGAACAACTTTAGAGCATCTTTGGATGCCGGTGGCTGGTCATTTTTCTTTTGGGTCAGATAGATGGCATCTACCCGGCCTTCAAATCCGGATAAATCGTTTATTGACAGGGTAATCTTTGATTGTTCGATCATAGAGACACCTGCATATACCCAATGCCATGAGGAATTACCATCTTGCCCTAAGACTATTGGTAATGTGTCGTTATCGATTGCGATAGTGAATTTTCCGGGACCTGTAGGGTAGGGAGCCCAGTCTTTGGTACGAACCCATAGATGATAATTTCCGGATTTTTTTATTTGTATGATTGTTCTGGCTGGCTGGACCGGTTTTCCTAATCCATGAGCCAGAAGATAAGCGGATCCCATTTGATCTATAAATTGAGGATCAACGATCCATCCTCCTTTTTCCTGAAATTGTTCTGCTTCCACCCATATTTGTCCGGACGCAGATATGACAGGCAGGAAAAAGAGCATTATGACTACTGTGAGTAAGTTTTTTACTTTCATATACGATTGATTTTTAAGAGTAGCCTTTGCCCAGATGAAAGGCAAGGGCTATCTCTGTAGAATTAGTGGAAAACGGTAAATCCCATTAGTAATTAGGATTCTGTTTTAATGCTGTATTTGTTTCTATTTCTATTCTTGGAATAGGGAGTACATAATCTCTGTCTTTGTTGAACGAACGGAGTTCGATTACGCGCATGTCGTTTTTATTGGAGACTGTACTATAATCCGGCGTTCCATTTTCATCGATTTTAGGAGCAGAATGTAGATAGTCTTTTGGAGGTCTGCCATATAAAACTTCATTCATGACATTTTCCGCAATTCCCCAGCGGCGAATATCAGACCATCGTAATCCTTCCCATGCAAACTCACATTTTCGTTCTTTTCTAATGATTGAACGTAGTTCCGATTGATTTTTATTTGTTATGGGAGGCATATTTACGCTTTTTCTTTGCCGAACTTCATTAATTGCCTGATAAACGGAATTATCTATTTCTCCCAATTCGGTTTTTGCTTCAGCATACATGAGCAAAACATCCGCATAACGCATGATAATAAATGCCGTTTCGCTATTGTCTAATTCACTAGGCTTTGATATTTCATTATATTTTCTCCAGATGTAACCCGAAAAAGTTGCATAAGGATTTAAGGCATCCTGATTGGCGACCCGGCTTGCTGGAGAAGTTTTATAATTCCAGCATTCCACACTGTCTTTGTGAGTCTCAAATTGAAATCCCATGTATTCGGAACCGGGTAAGACGATTGTATATCCCAAACGCGGATCTCGGTTCTCAAATGGTTTTTGAGGGTCGTAAAGAGAGGATTTATCTATAGGGAGTCCATCAATGCATTCATATGAGTCAACTGTGGCCTGGACAGGTATTTTACTGCTGTAGCCCCCGCCCATTCTTGATGTACAGCCTCTTACTATTCCGGGGGTTCGATAACCTTCCTTATAAGTAATGAAGAACATCATTTCTTTACTATTCGATTGGGTGGCAGATTTGAATAAATTTTCAAAGTTGTCATCAATTTGATATTCACCAGAGTCAATAACTTCCTTAGCCGCTTTGGCTGCAATATTGTACATATTATTATACAAAGCGGTCCTGGCTTTTATAGCAAGAGCGGTTCCCTTGCTGATGCGCCCCCATTCATTGGCATCAATATGTACAGGGAGAACCGGAATAGCTTCATCCAATTCTTTTAGTATAAAATCGACTATTGCAGATTTGGATGTTTGGGGGATCTGGGCTTCTGCTAGAGTAAGAGTTTTTGTTACTAACGGAACATCTCCCCATGTTTCGGTCAGCATCAAATAAAAGTAAGCTCTTAAGAATTGGACCTCTCCTTTTATCCTTTCGTAAACAGCCGGAGTTGTTTCTGCTTTAGCCCGTTCCATGTTATCCAGTAAATAGTTACATCGTGCTACGCTGATATAATAATTTTTCCAAAGCTCTTCGGACCATGAGTTATTGGCATCATGAGAACCGTTTCCGATTGATTGCATGGATACTTCTGCTCTTTCCCAGGCTATATCTGTTGTTATATCTAAAAGAGCAGGCATGACCATTCCATAGTTAGTGCTTAACCACAAAGAACCGTAGCATCCCCACAAAGCCATTTCCAACTCCGTTTCATTACTGGGATATGTACTTGAAGAGGGTTTATCCAATGGATATTTTTCAAGTGAACTGTCGCATGAGAAAAAAGATAGACCTGTTATTACCAGGCATATGTATAAAAGATTTTTCATAATAATTTTACATTTAGAATTTTACATCCAATCCGATCGTGAACACTTTCACTTGAGGGTAGTAAGCTCCGTCTCCAACAGGCGCTTCTGCATCAAATCCATCCCAGAATTTATCAATGGATAAAAGATTCTGTCCACTGACATAAAGCCGGACATGGGAGAACTTTATTTTTTCACTTAACGTTTTAGGAAGCGTATATCCTAAGGTTACATTCTTCAGCCTTAAATAAGCAGCATTGGCCATCCAGAAACTGGAATTCTGTTCATTATTTGTTTCATTGAATGCCAAACGAGGAAAACGGGCATTGGGATTATCCTCGGTCCAATGATCTTTATGCATTTCCAGGGCAGAGGCTCCCCAATAGAATGGCATTGTCGCCTGCTTGTTTAAATATCCGTCAGCTTTTCCAACTCCTTGCCAAAACATACTAAAATCAAAACCTTTCCAACTTGCATCCAGATTTAATCCGTAGGTAAAACGTGGAACGGTATTACCGATGATTACTTCATCTTCGTTATTTATTATCCCGTCGTTATTTTGATCTTTATATTTGATATCGCCGGGAGCAAATGCACCAAACTGAGTGGCATGTTTGTAGGAACCGTCAGCATTGTAGTCTTCTTCGGATATGTAACCGATCGCTTCAAGTCCATAGATTGAATTGATGGAGTGTCCTTCCCTGTTTACAGTTAATCCAGTCATACTGATGCCTTTCAGGTCGACAACTTTGTTTTTTACGTCGGATAATATGAATGAGGCACCATATCTGAAATCATTGATCTGGTCATTCCATCTCAATTCCAGATCCCATCCTTTGTTGGAAACTTTTGCAGCATTTTGATATGTAGGATTCAGGCCAATGATTAGCGGAACATTGAGTTTCCATAAGATATCACTTGTCTTTTTATTGTAGTAATCGAATGAGGCTGAAAGTTTGGAGAAAAACTGCAGGTCAATCCCTAAGTCAAGCATTTCCGTTTTTTCCCATGAAATGGCAGAATTAGACATGTCGTTGATCGCACCGCTGGTAACAGGTTGTCCTCCGATAATATAGGAACTGTAGCTGACGACAGAGGCAAAAGCATAGTTTCCTATATTCTGATTTCCCAGTTGTCCCCAGGAAACTCTGAATTTAGCATTGTCGACAATATTACGTATAGGCTCCCAAAAACTCTCTTCTGAAATTCTCCATCCACCGGAAAAAGAAGGGAATACACCCCATTTATGTCCCAGGTCAAAACGGGAGGAACCATCATAACGGACATTTGCTTCAAATAAATATTTCCCCTGGTAATCGTAATTTATACGTCCGAAGAAAGAAGCCAGCGCATATTCAGATCCGGAACCGGATGCTTTTTGATTGTCACTGCCTCCCGCATTCAATTTTGGATATTGAGGAAATATGAAAGTATCGCGGGAAGCATCGATATAATCATCAGTTCCACTTTCCCATTGGAAACCAGCCAATGCTTTCAGGTTATGTTGCCCGAATGCTTTGTCGAAGTTCAGTAATGCTTTGAAGTCATGCGATAATCCCCAACTCCGGTGCTCGTATAGTGCACTTTTGCTGGGTTTACTGTATGCTAGTTCTCCATCGGCGTAATACGTATTTACACTTTTATTGTAAGTGCTGGTGATATTATTGTTATAAATAGGCGTATAACTGACATCTGCTTTCAGAAAATCTGTAAACTGATAACTTAAAGCCATATTAATGGAAGCTGAAGGCGTTTTGGTTTTAGCAAATCCGCCGTCTTTGGCAAACGCCAGTACATTATCTCCATCCCAGCCGACTGCATATTTTCCGTTTGATAAGACATCAGGATAAATGGAGGGAGTTCGGTTTATCCAGTAAATAACGTCATATATACCTCTGCCTGGAGTTTTCTGTGTATTATATTTTAAATACATGTCTAATTTGGCAGAAAAACGTTGGGTAAACTGCATATCAGAATTTAATCTCACCGTGAATCTGTTATAATCAGTGTTAGGAGTTATGCCTTGCTGATCATAGTAACCGATTGCAGCAAGAAGTTTCATCTTCTCTGTACCTCCGTTAAGTGTGAAAAAATGGTTTTGCTGGAATGCATATTGATTATAGACAGCTTTCTGCCAGTCTACATCCGGATAATGATCACGGTCGGAAGGACCTTTTTCTCTGTATTCCTGAATATACTGGTCTGTGTACAACGGGCTTCTTCCGACATTCCTGTATGCTTCGTTCAGCATGACCATATGATCTATCGCATTCACCTTATCCGGCAGGTCGGTTGGTGTTTGCCATCCGGCATATCCGTTATATGAAACGGAGAATTCTTTATTTTTAGCTCTTTTGGTAGTGATCAGGATCACTCCATTGGCAGCACGTGAACCATAGATAGAGGATGAGGCTGCGTCTTTTAGAACAGAAACGGATTCAATGATATTGGGATCGACGCTATTGAGGTCCATTGCGGTTCCGTCTACTAAAACCAAAGGGTTGGAGTCATTAAGGGTTCCTATTCCCCTGATCCGGATTGTTCCGGCATCTTGTCCCGGTTGTCCGGATTGTTGTGTAATAGTTACTCCGGGGGCAATTCCCTGCAAAGCTACGGATGTTTGTCCGACAGGTCTTTTCATCAGGTCGTCTCCCATAATGGCAGAGACAGCTCCTGTCAGGTTTTCTCTTTTTTGAACTCCGTAACCGACGACAACGACTTCTTCGATCGCCTGGGTGTCTTCCGTTAGTTTTATAGTGATTGAAGATTGATTATTAACGGCAACTTCACGTGTGTTGTATCCGATATACGATATTTGTAGCACAGCTTCAGGAGAGACCTGTAGGGAAAACTCCCCGTTTACGTCTGTGATTATACCGTTTGTTGTCCCTTTTTCCACGATGTTAGCTCCAATGACCGGTTCTCCGTTCATATCGATGACTGTTCCGGTTACAAATTTTTTCTGTTGTTCTGCCTCTGATTTGGATACGATAATATAGGAACCTTCCTGTACGTAGTTTAATCCTATATTTTTAAACAGATTATCCAATACTTGCTTTACCGGCTGATTGATCGTGTTTAAAGCCACTTTCTGACTCGTATCTACATTAATATTATATACAAATAGATAATCCGTTTGTTTTTCGATAGTATTCAATACTTCTTTTAAAGAAGTATTGCTGGCCCGGACGGTCACCCTCGTATTCTGCGAGTTCAAATTGATTGCATGTAATGAAAATATCAGTACAAACAAAAGGAATGAGGTTATTCTCATGATTCTGAAAAAATGTTTATGTCGTGATTTTTTTTGATAATAAGGTCCCGACAAAGATACTTTATTCATAACTTTGTAATTATTAGAGATTAATACAGTTGTTGATAATTGTGTTAGTCGTGAAGCGATAGATGTTCCCGCATTTATCGCTTTTTCTTTATGTGCTATTTCATAGGCGATATGATTTAAAGGTTCGACATGTTATTTTATATAGATGATCGTATTGTTTTCATTCCTGGTAAAACTAAATCTGACATCTCGTTGGAGGACATGTAGTATAAAGTCTAACCCATCCGAAATACGGAATTTCCCACTACAAATATAACTCTCCAGTTTTTTGTTTTTATTGATGATCTGTATATCGTAGGTCTTTTCGAACTCTTTCATCAAATCGTTGAACGTGATATTCTCAAAACAGAGCAGACCTTCTTTCCAGCGATAAATATCATAGTTTTGTATCTGTACAACATTCAGTTGACCATTTATATAATCTGCTTTTTGCAGTGGATGCAACACTATTTTATTGGATGGTTCGGTTTTATCTGAAATTTGTATGGAACCTTCCATTAATGCGGCAGAAAAAAAGGAGGTTTTATTGTAGGCATTCACATTAAATTTAGTACCTAATACTTCTATATCATATTTACCGGTTTGAACAACGAACGGGCGTTTGGCATCTTTGGTAACTTCAAAATAACCTTCCCCATCCAATGTCACTTTTCGCTTGCTTTTCCCTTTTGTAAAGGAGGCCGGATATCTCATTTTAGTTCCGGAATTGAGCCATACATTTGTTCCGTCCGACAATAAAAGATTAACTCTTTGTCCCGTTGGCACTGTGATCGTGTTCATTTCCTGGTCTGTCTCCGTTTTTGTTATCCGGTAGGCTTGTAAGCCACACATGATGAACAGGGCAACAACTGCTGCATATTTGATTAGACTGTTCAGTTGGAACACTTTTCCGGAAGAAGAATGCAGCGTACTGTTTCTCTTGTTCTGAATAAGTAGAAGGTCAAAGTATTTACGTTCCTTTATGTATTCCTGCATGTTTTCTTCAGATGCTTCCGTCCAGTCGCAAACCTCTTTTTCTTCTTCAAGAGATGCTTTTCCTTCGAAAAAACGATATAGTATTTTTCTTTCCATATATAGTAAGCACATAACTAAAATGTATCCCTAATGGAAAAACTTACTTTTTTCAATAAAAACAAAATCGTTACTAATTAATTCAGGAAGATAAGAAAGAACGGGAGATAATCTTTTAATCTTTTTCTTAATACGCCGAGGGCTTTGGTTATATGGAATTCAATGCTTTTAGTCGATAAATCGAGATGTTCGGCAATCTCTTTATGAGTTTTATTTTCATACCGGCTCATAATAAAGATAGTACGTGTCTTTTCGGGGAGGCTTTCCAATGTCTCGTCTATCAGGCGTTGTGCTTCCGAACTGAATAACTCTTCCGGATCGCAGGCTTCCAGTGTCGTGATTTTTAGTCTCCTGACTCTGTCCATGTGGGTCCAGAGATTTTGTTCGATATCTTCCCGGATTCGTTGGTTACGTAGATAGTTGAGGCTTTTATGCTTGACGACTTCCATGATATAAGCCGGGATATTCGAATTGGAGGCGAGAGAATGTCGGTTTTCCCAATAATATACCAGACTGTCGACCACTATATCTTCGGCAGTATCTTCATCCTGAATATAAGTGTTAGCAAAACGGATGAAAATTCCCTGATAGTTCGAAAACAGTTTGTTAAATTCCTTTATCTCTGAAATGTTCTCCATATCGAATGATTGATAGGGTAAAGATAAATAAAAATCGAAGATTACAAAATTTCTTCCCATAATCAATATCTCTTAGCAAAGGTAAAAAAACTGCTGTAATTTGAATTATGCAGAACATTAAGAATGATTTGTTAATAAAAGAAATAACATGGCGGATTGAAGAGTAATTATAGGAATTTGTTATTTATTACCATAAGTAGAATGCCAAAACTCGTTTAAAACGAGCCCCAATTTCGTTTAAAACGAGTTTTTTTTCGTTTTAAACGGGGGTAAGGTTCGTTTTAAACGGGATGGAGTTCGTTTTAAACGAGTTTTCGGGTATTATTTTGTCATTTCTACCGTTATGCTTTTATTTTCATATCGGATAAGCTTTTCCCGGGTAGAATAATTAGAGCCGTTTTTTTCCGGTATATAAAGTTTCACTCGGAAATTTCTTTGAGGATATTCGAGAAAGGTGCCTTTTTTATCGTAAATACTCAGTTGCATCTTTTGATCATCCCAGCGGAACCGGATCAGAGAATAAATGCCGTTTTCATAAGCATATGTCTTGTTGTCATCTTCGTAAAGTTCAAAATCGGCATCTGCTCCACCGTAAATCCTTATTTCCAGTTCTTCCTCTTTTTGTTCGCCGACATATTGAACTACTTTGTTTATCGGAAGGATGGAGCCGGACTTTACAAATACGGGGATGATATCCAATGGAGTTTGATATGAAATAGTTTGCCCTCCTTTATAGACTTGCTGATTATAGAAGTCGAACCAGTATTTTCCTGCGTGGCCGGGTAAATAAACAGATTCTTCGGCGTCAGGATTGCTGATGATTCCCTCTGGCGTGTAGTACATCGGTTTCGTTATGGGTTTGACCAGTAATGAAGGGCCGAACATATAGGCATCTGCCATATTGTGTACTTTCTGATCATTGGGGAAGTCCATGACCAGCCCTCGCATCATCAATCTGGAATCTGCCGTTACCTGCCAAGCTGATGAATAGATGTAAGAGAGCAGGCTGTATCTCAGGTTGATCATCTTTAATAATCCTTCATAAAAAGGATCGCCCGGTTCACCGAATTGCCATACTTCACGGGGTACGTTACTGCCATGGGCACGGAAAATAGGAGAGAATACTCCCTGCTGGAACCATCTTAGATAGAGTTCTTTATAAGAAGGATCGGCAAGACCTTTGGTGAACTGGCTGCCTCTTGTCGTAACGAAAAAGCCGCCGATGTCGGTAGTCCAGTAAGGTATTCCGCTCATACACAGGTTTAATCCGGCCGGAAGCTGTTTCCGGAATACTTCCCATGAAGCGGTGATGTCTCCGGACCAGACGGCAGTTGCATATTGCTGTTGCCCGGCAAATGCGGAACGGGTTAATATGGTAACGCGCTTATCATTTTGTTTACGCAGGTTTTCGTACATGACTTTCGATAAGAAGAGGGAGTAAACATTCAGATAGCGGTCGAATGAACCGATGTGGGTCTGACCGGCCGATTTCGTTTTCTCTTCCTGTTTGTCTTGTGTGAAACCTTCGCGGAAAGAAGGTTCGGTCGCATCCATCCACCAGGAGTCGACGCCTGTGCGATACAATCCTTTATAAAGATGATCCCAGAAAAGTTGCCGGGCTTGCGGATTGTATATATCCATGACTTTATAGTCCGCCCAGGTCGGTTCATTGAACAATGCCCCGATCTTTTCCAGATCTTTGTATATATCAGTCTTTTTCCCGAATCCCGGCCATACGGAAAGCATCAGGCTCACATTGTACCGGTCATGCAGCTGGCGGATCATTTCGGTGGGATGGTTGAAGTGGGTTGTATCAAATTTCAGGCTGTTCCAATGTTCGCGGTCACCCCAGTATTCCCAGTCTTGTACTATATTATCGAGCGGTATCTGCCGTTTACGGTATTCTTTTACGACATCAGTTAACTCATCGAACGATTTGTAGCGTTCTTTGGACTGCCAGTATCCGAAAGCGGATTTAGGGAACATTGGAACTTTTCCCGTCAGTTGATGATAGCCGGCAACTACCTCATGCATGTCGTTACCGTAGATAAAATAGTAGTCGATGCCATCGGCCACTTCCGACCAGAAAGAGGCTCCCTTTTCATTATCTTCAAATAATGTTTTGGAATAATTATCCCATAAAATGCCGTATGGCTGTGTGGACAGCAGAAACGGGTTAACAATCTCCATGTTGGCCTGTACCAGTTTGGCTTTCTTTCCCCGGTAGTTCATGATACCTTCCTGGTATTGACCTAAGCCATATAAGGCTTCATCTGCCTGCAACCTGAATGTTTGTTTCACTTGCCATACCGTTTCACCGGCTATATTCTTTTGTTCGAAAGAACGTGCCTGCTCCTGAAGGAGCACAGTTTCATTTTGGGTATCTGTAAAATAAATGTTTTTATCTTTGTAAGAGTAGGTAGCTGTTATATATTGAGTTTGTATGGATATGGAATTCTCTTTTTCTAAGATTCTGCAATGCGAAGAAGATATGTCTGTTTTTTTAGGTACGATTAATGATTCTTTTACCTCTGTGCCAACAGGAGTTACTTGGATATGGATAATTTTATTTTGTGGCGAAGTCATCTGTATCTGTAGAGAATCGTCGATAATACGAATCTCTTTGTTTATATTTTCTCCTTTAGATAATACAGTGTATAATATACCAATACAGATAAGTAGTATTTTGCTCATAATTCTTTATTAATTTGATTTTTTAGTATTTGTAATGTGAATCAATATCAAATACTGATTCACATTACAAATATAGAGATTAGAATCCGATTACATCATTAGGACCTTGTTGTGCAATTTTCGACCAACCGGGATTTTGATAGATGGTAGATTGCTCTACATCTCCCGTACCGTTGGAAGTAATAATGAAATTGTCCATTGGAATAGGCGATAAATAGTGGGCCGCATGCCATTTGTAACCATCGTAAAAACGATTGTTCTCTTTTACAATTTGATAAGGACGCAGATAGTTGCTTACTGATTTTGGGGAAACATTAGGAGTTCCTGCATTATTGTCCGAGGTGATTAATAAAGATGTACCGCTATTATCGACATATGTTTTATAGTTTTCTGTCCATAAGTTGAAGCCTTCTATGATGTAGGGGGTTGTAATCATTTGATCCATGGAACGCCAACGACGTAAATCATCGTAACGTAAACCTTCTGCTATAAATTCGCAACGACGTTCGCGGCGAATATTATATAATGTAGGATCGACTAGTTGTCCTCCAGTATATGCTCCCCAGTCGTTTGGAGCCTCTTTACTCATCTCTGTTGCAGCAATTGTCTTTTGATAATCGGGATCTATACCGGCACGTGTACGAATTGCTTTCCAGTATTTGTCGGCAAGGGCATCTAAAGACCCGTAACGCAGATAAAAGGCTTCAATATAATTCAAATAGGCTTCAACAGATCTGAAAATAGGGAAACCTGTATCTACATTCGCTCCTGTAAAGAACTCATCATGTGTGCAGTACTTACGGATACTATATCCTGTTACGTCTCTTTCTGCGTTGATAGCTAATATTTTAGGATATTCAAACGTTGTTGTTGGTGGATACAAAAAATCTCCTTTAGTTTTTGTGAACAGGCCTAAACGCCAGTCCCTGTCTTCCCGAAAACTGGTAAAGTCTGTATCTCCCTTATAACCTGAGTTTTCTGCATAAATGGGAAGTCCGTTTTCCATTAAAAAGGACTGGATAAAGCCTCTTGTATATCCCGAGTTACAACTGCCATAATAGAGGTAACGTGTAGTGACGTGGCTTACTAAAGATTGGTCGTAACTTCTCCAAAAGAGAACTTCCTCATAAGATTCCAGGTTTTTATCGCAAAACATTCTGTAATAAGGATTAGAAATAGCCTGGTTTAATTCTGTTTTGTTATAGCTGTTACTGGTTAATCCTACTTTTTCTGCAACCTCTTTTGCGCTTGCTATAGCAATATCCAAAAAGTAGTTTATTTCGCTGTCGATATCTCCGGATGGATATTGATAATCCGGGTACATGGTTGAGCCTGGCCAACCTTCGCCTTTAGGTACGAAAGAAGTGCCTTTGAACGATTTCAGCCACGATCCTTCATACAATGCGACTCTGGATTTTAATAAGTAAGCTACATTCTTAGATAATCTTACTTTTTGGTTGGGGGATACTTCGCTTAAAAACATTGCAGCCGAGTCCAGATCTGATATAATAAATCGGGCAACCTCATTTCTCGGCATGCGTTTTGATGCCTCAGTCAACGTATTCATATCATCAGGCAGAACATTGCGGACTATAGGGAAATCTCCATACTCTTTTAAACGCGCAAAGTAATTATGTGCGCGTATTAAATAAACCTCCCCGATATAGTGGCGGATATTATTTTCATCCCCTTTGATAGAACCGGCTTGATAGTTGGCTAAAACGTTATCAAGAAAATTGTTACATTTATAAATTGTTGAAAAATCCCAGTTCTCCTTATTTTGAGCAACTCGCCATTCTCCCGGAGAAAAACGATTATTGGGAGAGACTTCAGCCTGGTTATCTGTATTGTTATCCTCGCCGGTTGTCATAGTCCAATTTTCCGGAGTCTTAAATTCGCTATAAAGTGTGATAGAGAAGTTGGCCAGGTCTGATTCTGAATGAAAGTACTTGTCCGGTGATACGGAAGATAATGGGGGTCTGTCCAAAAAGTCATTACACCCTGTAAAAATCCCAAGTGTCAGAATTGATGATATTATCGTACTATAAAGTTTCATGATATATTTAATTAGAAATTAACACTTAAACCTAAAGATATAGTTGTTTGTAAAGGATATACGCGTCCTTCTCCTCTTTCTCCGGCAAAAGCTTCCGGATCAAAAGCTTTGCTCATTTTCGTCCCTGTCCAGAGATTTTCTCCAGAGATGAATACCCGCAATTTCTGGATAGCTATTTTTTGCATAAATTTTGTCGGTAACGTATATCCAAACTGTAAATTCTTTAATCGGATATAAGCTCCACTTTGCAGATAACGGGTCTGAACCTGTCTGTTCTTTTCTGAATCAAAAATAGGACGCGGATAATAAGAGTTCAGATTTTCTCCCATTGGATCATTTGCCAATCGGAAATAATCTTCATGAGCTTTTAGACCGATGCCTTGCCACATAGTGCTGGCACCCCAGAACTGATTATCGCCTAACCACAGATCTCTTTTCATTGTTCCCTGAAAAAAAGCAGAGATATCGAATCCTTGCCAGGAAGCATCTAATGTTAATCCGAAATTGTAACGGGGAGTTTTATTTCCAATGATACGTTTATCCCCCATCTTTCCTAACATGCCTTGTCCTCCGTTAATTTCACCATCACCGTCCAGGTCGGCATACATGATATCACCTGCAGCCCATTCATTGCCAATGGTACTTTGATCTACTTTTGCCAAATGATTGTTCATCTCTTCGTCTGTTTTTGCTATGCCGATGGTAGTATATCCCCATATATCTCCGATGTATTGACCTTCGTAATATATTTTGTCCTCATTTTTTACATCGACTTTGTTATTCTCATTCGGATAGCGTTTGACCTTCATGCGTGCATCTGCAACAGTGAAATGAATGCCGTAAGATAATCCGTTTTTCAATCGGTCGCGCCAGCTTAAATCCAATTCCCAACCTGTGGTTTGTAAGTCTGCATTATTCATTTTAGGAACATCTGTACCCAAAATAACCGGTAATTCAGGAGCTGGACCAACCATGTCTTTTGTATATCTGGAGAATCCTTCGATAGAACCGATCAATCGGTTATTAAATAATCCAAAGTCAAGTCCGACATTCCATGTTTCAACTTTTTCCCATGTTAAATACTTGCTAATTAGTGCTGCTGGCAATACTTTGTCAGGCTTAGCTCCATTTAATAGCCAATTTCCACCACCAGCTGTAATATTCATTAATGAGTAGAAAGGATATAGTGATTCCGTGTTTTGGTTTCCTAATTGTCCGTAAGATACTCTTAATTTTAAACTACCGAGCCACGAGTTTGTGGATTCCATAAATGCTTCTCGTGCAATATTCCAGCCTGCGGAAACAGAAGGAAACCAGTTCCACCGTTTTGCCTCCAAGAAGCGTGAGGTCCCATCGTATCGTAGATTGAGTTCTGCCATATACCGATCATTGTAGTTATAATTCAAGCGCCCGAAGAAACCTGCTGTTGCCCACTGGTCATATCCTCCGCTTTGTATCTTTTCCAGTCCGGTAGCAGTGTCAATCGTTGGTAAAGAAGGAGTGATCAGGCCTTCTTTGTAAGCTTTTAAGTCACGATCTTTACTTAATTCAGCATTGAAACCAACCAATGCTTTTAAATTATGACCGGAAGCAAAAGTGTGAGAATATTCAGTGTACAGATTTGTGTTTAGAAAATTCTCTTTATAGTAATTTTCGGTAATACGGGTTAGGCCTTTTGCATAGCCGGCTACCCCTTCAATTTGTGAATTGATACCATCTATTCCTAATTCAGAAGTTTCCAATATTTCTGTATGTTCATTTTTATTGTGTACTCTATAGTTAACTTCTCCGAATAATTTCCAGTTTTTTATAGGTTCCAAAACTAATTGAAGTTGTTGATATAAATAATCATTTTGGCTTTTGTAGCGTCCACCGTCTTCTAAAGGAATAATACGTGAAGTTGATGTGTATCCTCCATGTTCATAATTGCGTGGAGTTACAGGCCATTTTCTTGATAATTCATTGAAAAATAGTCTTGTGTTTTCCGTCAAATAGGTTGGTTGGCTTTGATCTCCTCTTAAAAATTTGGTGGAAACATTCACTGAAGCCCAGTCTGCGAGTTGAGCGTTTATTTTAGAAGTAAATGAATATCTTTTATAGTCATCACCTCCATATCGGAGCAGTCCTTCTTGTCCCAGATAGTTGGCAGATAAATAGAATTGAATTTTTTGACTACCTCCATTGACAGACAGGTTGTGTTCTTGTGCAAAAGCTCCACTTTTGAAGTGTTCTTTCAGCCAGTCTATATTATTGTTACCTTTTTCGTACATTTGATAACGATTGGGATTATTAGGATCGGACACGCCTTGGGTTGTGATTTCTCCTTTTTGGAATGCGATGATACGTCCCATTGTTTCTTCATCAAATACAACACCTTGATGAGCATTCGTTGATGCCGTGTTCCAATAATTAGCGAACGTATAGGAATCCATCATTTCAGGCATACGCATTGGAGAAGACCAGCGGAAACTATTATTATATGAAATATTGGTTTTTCCCTCTTTCCCTTTTTTGGTAGTAATTAAAATCACACCAAATGATGCACGGGAACCATAAATAGAAGCAGCAGCGGCATCTTTTAGAACACTGACAGATTCAATATCCTGAGGGTTTAACATATTGATATCTCCGTCCATTCCATCAATTAATACTAATGGACTGGATTTGGATCCATCTCCGATTGTTCCGGCTCCACGAATATTAATTTCTAGAGAATTGTTTAATTCTCCACCTCCGTTATTCATGCCAATGTTTAATCCAGGTAAAACGCCTTGTAATGCTTGAGTGGCTGTTGTTACTGGACGGGCCTCTAAAGCTTCGGAGTTAATGACACTGACAGCTCCGGTCAGGTTCACTTTCTTTTGAGTTCCGAAACCGACGACTACGACTTCATCTATAAATTGTGTATCTTCAGAAAGGGCGATTTGTAGTTTGGATTGATTTCCCACTTTCACATCTTTAGTTTCATATCCTATATAAGAAACTGTCAGTATTGATTTTTCAGATATCTGAAGCGAGAAATTTCCATCAATATCGGTAATAGTCCCGTTACTGGATCCTTTCTCTACCACATTTGCGCCGATTATCGGATCTCCGTTTTGATCAACAACGATTCCGGTTATGTGCTTTTTTTGTTGTGCAACAATGGGTATTGTAGTGGGGGACTTTTCAAACAAGTATATTTTATTGTTTTTAATTTCATAACTCAAATTGGTATTGGCAACGAGTTTTTCCAATACCTGGGCTACATCGGCATCTTCCACCTGAATACTCATTCTTCTGTCCAGGTTGACGATCTGTTTGCTGTATGCTACGCTTAATCCTGTCTGCTTGGTAATAGTTGACAGAATCTTTTCTACTTTTACGTTATTGAGGGAGATGGATACCCTTTGGGCGGAAGCCTCCGCTGTAAAAGTTAACAAAGAGATGACAAGAAATAAGAATGTCAGTTTCATTGCATTCGGGATTTTCTCAATTAATATTAAAAGGTGCCTGAGGATAAGGCACAGATTATTTTTTTTCATATTTTTGAAATGAATTTATGTATTAGAAATTAATTTGAATTTCGGTACGTCGAATAACCGGGGATGTGGGGACATTTCCGGTTATTTTTTTAGTTTGTTATGTCGTGTCGTTCATGTTTGTCTTTATTTTATAGGTTAAACAATATGATAGTTTCTCGATTCTTTACGTGGCGACTTAACCCTGTTTGTCTTTATATAGTAGACACACAAGGGACAAAAAAGTATGAGTGGGATATGTAAAATTATTTATTTTTTTCTTCTTATCTTTATAACGCCCTCTTTTTCAGAGAATTGTACGGGTGTTATTTTCTCAAGATCTTTCAGTATCTGTTCCAGTTTCTGATCTGTGGACGTTAGTGTATAGTTATAATAGAGCAGCGAGGAATCCTGCATTTCGAACTCTACGTTGTACCAGCGGGACAAGGTCGTGATGACTTCGGATAAAGGCGTATTATTGAATACGATCTGATTTTTTTTCCAGGCAGAGTTATGCCCGATGTCTTCAGGCCGGGATATTTTGCAGACACCGGTTTTGCGGTTATAGGTGGCTTTCTCCCCCGGTTGTAAATGAGCAAGCGGGCGGGCATTATTGGCCAAGGCTACTTTTCCGGTTTCCAGCGAAACGAAGATATCCGGATCGGTTGCGTATGCTTTTACGTCGAATGTTGTACCCAGTACTTTTACATTGACTTCTTTCAAGTCGACAATGAACGGGCGGTCTTTGTTGGGAGATACTTCGAAGAAGGCTTCTCCTTCCAATTCGACTTTACGCTCGTTGAAACCGAACTTCCGCGGGTATTTGATGCGTGTCTCGGCATTGAGCATGGCCTTGGAACCATCCTGGAAAATCAGTTGCATACGTTCACCTTTGGGGACATATATCTCTTCGTAGCCGGAATCGGCAAACAGGTCGATACGTTTATCTATATACCAGAATTGACCGAGGAATAATAGTAATGGAATGAGAATGGCGGCTGCCCGGAAAAGCATCTGTTTTCTTTTCCGGAGGTGGATTCTCTTCATGATATACTGATACATCTCATCGGAAGGGATGCTGCGTTCTGCATACAGTTCTTCGCTGCCCGGCTGTATCTTTTCTGCGTCCTCATCCATCAAGGAGGACAGATATTTTGTGCCCTCGGGAGTGGAGAACCAGCGAATTATCTGGCGGGCTTCCTCCGGGGTGGCCGTGTTGTTGAGGGTCCTGTCGATGATATGTTTATCTGGTGCTTTCATTTTATTCCTGTTTTCTTAATTGACACATAACTGGGCGGATAGTATGAGTGTTTGTTACTCTTTTTTCTTTTCAGGAGAAAAGAGAGGAGAGCAATAGGATTAGTAACTTATCGAAATGTTCACGGAGTAGCTTGATAGCCTGCGAGTAATGGGTTTTGACAGTCGGTATGGATATCTGCATTTTTTCTGCGATTTCCTGGTTGGATAAACTGTCTTTCAGTTTGTACAAGCAGACTGCTTTCTTTTGTTCCGGCAGGCCGTCGATGGCCCGGTACAGTTGCTCGGTCATTTCCTTCTCTTCCAGTTTCGATAATATTTCGTTTTCATATTCGATTGTTTCCTGTGCCAGTTCGTAATTCTTCTCCAGAGCGGTGTAGTTGTTGCGTATCTCGTTCAGGAGATGGTTTTTCAACATGGTGTACAGGTAGTTTCTCAGGTTGATATGGATGCTGAACAGGGAACGCGATTCCCAGAGTTTCAGGAATATCTGCTGGACAGCGTCTTTTGCGGTGTCATTGTCTTTTAAATATTTGTATGCCAACACATAGAGCAGTTTGTGGTAGCGTTCATAAATAGCAGTAAAAGCCCTCTCATTTCCTTTTTGCAAAAGAATAAGTAACTCGTCATCGGTTTGCCCGGATATGGAGAGGGTTTTGTTATGCATATAAATCAGTTGAAGTAACTTTTGTAGTTTTTATAAGTGTCATATATATTCTTTCTATCTATTGTGTAGGAAGAAGAAAGCTCGTCGTCGGATAAGATATATTTTTTTGTTTCTTCATAATCGCCGTTGACAAGGATATTGATGTCGCAAACTTCGTACAACTGTTTTATTTCCGGCAGAAGTTCTTCTGCCTTCAGATCAATCAGAGCATTGCAAAGGCCTGCTCCGAGGTCCGAGTCAAACGTAGATAAATCTTTGTTGTTAGCAATTCGGTAATTCAGTTCTGTCCGGAACCAATCGATAATTTCTTCGCGCCGCTCGGGTTCATTATGAGCGATATTCTGTATCATATAATAGACGCAGGATTTGTTGAATGAGTCTAATCCGGGTTCCTTCATAAAGTCAGACAATCTTTGCAGTTGGTTGTGTCCGGCTTCATAAAGAGCAGGAATAAGAAGATTTTCTGCTATATATCCGAAATGATAGTCCATGAAGTCAGAAGACTGACGAAGAATTTCGAGAATCTCTTCCAGGCATTCTTCCAGTCTCAGGCCGGCAATGAATAACAGCACGTGACTTAAGGTTGCTATAACATCATCTTCATCCCAATCATCTTTTTCCGCCAGTAGATACGTCCGTCCTATTTCATATCGGATAATGTGCTTAAGGTCGGCTGCTAAATTTTTCTGTGGAATGGAACTAATCCGCTCAATGCAATCTTCCGGTAGGTTGTAGTTATACTTGCCTTTGAACAAGTCTTGCAGTTCTTCGGGATAGTTTAGTTTTAACTCTGCCGGATATTCTGGGTGTTGATAGGCATAGATGGTTTTAGGAGAACTCAGGTATTTTTTCTGGTCGGCTTGAAATTGTTTGAGACGTATCGATAATTGATTAAGCTCTTCTTCGCTCATGTTATCCAAGATATCCGATATATTTTCTAAATCATCTATATTTTCTTCTTCTATCTCTTCGTCTAAAATGATGCAATCATAATTTTCACCGACGTTATTCTTCAATGTAGGTAAATAATAGCTAGCTTCCAGCTGACTATCGACTACCAGGCAGGGCTGTCCGTCTTTTCCGAATTCATATTCTATTAATGGAATTTCTTCTGTGTCTTCTTCCAGTAAATATTGGGTGAGATTGAACTGGGGGCATGGTTTGAAACCGCAATCTTCGGCATAAGATATTGCTCCGAAAATAATGTTATGTGCTTCTTTGTAACTGACCAGGAGCGGATCGCTATTATCGAATATGATTTGTTTGAATTCCTCATATTCAAATTCGTCTATATTGAAACGGAATGTGGTATCTTTTACTCCTCGGCAAAAGGTATCTACCAAATAATATCCCAGTGTGTAATTACCGGATTTGTGCTGGCGGGTTATAATAACATAAGTCACTCCGTAAAGTTCCCAATTATTATTAATGAAACATTCATAAACAGGAAGTTTTCGACCTTTCTCTTGAATGTATTTAATAGGAGACAATTGAGCCACTTTCGGTTTCTTTTTTTTGCTGTTAGCCATAATTATTGTTTTTTATAAAGATCGAACGAAGATAATTGAAAAATAGATACTATCCTTGAATATAAGGAGCTTTTTTTATTCTGGTATTTGTATTCCAATCGCTGAACTCCAAACTTAACTGTTCCCACCGTTCTTTTCTTTCTGTTTCCTCATGCTCTTCCAATGGATTTGAAACGGAAAGGCCGATTAACCGGATGGGGTTGGTTGCGTAATCCACTTCCCTGAGCAGTTGTTTGGCCAGGGGAAGAATATCATTCAGGGTGGTGAGTTCACGGGGCTGCGTGATACTTTTTGTTTTCAGGGTGAAATCGTGGAATTTAATCTTTAATGTCAGGGTGTTCCCTTTGAAGCCTGTCCGTTGCAGGCGGCCGATTAATTCGGTGGCAGCATGATAAAGCTCGATGATGACGGAAGAGGTACGGGAAATATCCTTTTCCAATGTATGTTCACACCCGACGGATTTACGGATACGGACTGCTTCGACCGGGCGAAGGTCTATTCCTCGGGCACATTCGTAATACAGACAGCCTGCTTTACCGAACTGGCGGCTCAGCATTTCCAGCGAACAGTCCCGTAATTCGGCACCGTTATGAATGCCTAATGTGTGCATCTTCTTGGCAGTGACCGGGCCCACGCCCCAGAATGACTCAATGGGTAGTCGGGCGATAAAGTCGAGTGCCTGGGCCGGATGGATGGTGCAAAGGCCGTCCGGCTTACGGTAATCGGAGGCGATTTTAGCCAGGAATTTATTGTAGGAAATGCCGGCAGAGGCGACCAGATGCAGTTCTTGCCTTATCCGTTGCTTGATTTCTTTGGCAATGTCGACAGCCAGGGGGATTTGCTTTTTATTTTCCGTCACATCGAGGAAGGCTTCATCCAGCGAAAGCGGTTCGATGATATCCGTATACTCATGGAAAATCTCGTGGATTTGTGAAGATACTTCTTTATATACGCTCATTCTGCCCGGCACAAAAATCAGGTGAGGGCATAAGCGCTTGGCTTTTTGTGACGACATGGCGGAACGGACGCCATATTTACGTGCCTCATAACTGGCCGCGGCAACCACACCACGCTCTTCCGAATAACCGACCGCCAGCGCTTTTCCCCGCAGCTCCGGATTATCCCGCTGTTCGACCGATGCATAGAATGCATCCATATCTATATGTATGATTTTACGTTCCGTATAACCTCCTTTTCCTAAACAAAGATACGTAAAAGGGTGGAGATACCGTGTAGATTTTGTCTCTACATACTTTTTGCTACACTAAATAGTAGACTAAATCCTTCAGACCATTTGTTTTCACTTCATTATCCGGTAAACACAGACGGGCTTCAATTACTTCTCCGTCATTTAACGGGATTGTTTTGATTTCCGGAATAAAAGCGAAAGCTCTGCTGCTTAGCAAAAATGCGGATAGGTTGATAAGAACTCGTTTCATAAGTATTTATTTGTTTGAATCTTCAAATTGTTTATAAAGCTCTTTTAGTTCATGAAGAGCTTTCTTAATTTCGGTTTATAGAACGTCTTATTATCAAAAGGTAGATGATGATTGCGAGTGGAATAATGATAACAGTCAAAATGCCCGGGGGAATATTTGCTGCTATTTGATAAAAGACATAGAAACCTATTGCAAACAGAAAAGAACATGCATATATGACCAAATCATATTTGGTTTTGAATTTTATATTTTTCTCAACTTCCTTTATTCGATATTCCAGCCATTCTTTTACAGGCTTGCTATTGGTATATTTCCGCATTTTGTAAGCAGAATCTACCCAAAACAGATAAGAAACAGATAATATAACTAAAGCGCTGACATCTAAGAGCATTCCTTCCATACTCTGCTTTCTTAAAAAACAATGTTGCGATGAGATACACAATCACAGTGATGATGACGAGTCGAAAAATAGTCCCGGGATATACTGTTTTGATTGACTTTCTTACAGATTTAACCACTATTTCGTTTAGTTCTTCCTCGGAATATGGTTTCATATCCTTTACAGCTTCTGTTTTCCAAATATCTTTAATGTCATTTGTTTCCATAGGGCTTACTTTTTTAATTGTTTTTGTAATCGGTTCTTTAGCCTGTGAATTTTCATTCCGATGTTGGAACTGCTCATTCCGACTATTTCTGCTATCTCTGTCTCGTCTTGAAATAGGTTGATTCCCAAATGGTTAATGGGGACGAAAAAAGAGAAGTCCATCATTCGTCAAAAAGGGGAGGCTTATCCTCTTGAAATTCGCTTGGCCGCAATTGGTGAGTATCGTTTAGGAGTAAGTCGTAAAGAGATCGCATTAAAATATTCGATAACTGATCCAACGGTAATATCGCATTGGATTCGTAAATTTGAAGTGACAAAGCAGTCCAGCGGGTCTGTAAAGCCCCTGAAAGTAAGAAAACGACGAATAAAAATGACAGAAAACGAATCTGAATTGTCCAAACGAATCAAAGAGTTGGAACGTGCACTCAAACAAAAAGAGTTGTAGTTAAAAGAAAAAGAGAAGGAACTCAAACATGAGAAAACGTATCGTTGTGCGATGGAAATTGTAATAGAATTAGCAGATGAACACTATAATATCGATATTCGAAAAAACTCTGGTTCCAAGCAGTGAGAAGGCTTCACAATAATCAGCAGGAAATAAGTATCCCTGATTATTGTTCGTTGTTTGGGTATAGTTAGCAAGCCTATTACAAGAGGGAAAAACAGTTTGAAAAAGAATTATTATCAGAGGAAATCATTTTGAAAATGGTAAATCGTATTCGGGAAACCCAACCGGTTTTAGGTGGTCGCAAATTGTACCATATCCTAAAAACAAAGATGCATCCGGATTTAGACATAGGGCGTGATAAGTTTTTTGTATTATTGGGTTCCAATGGTCTGCTAATCAGGAAATCCAGAACATATCGTCCAGTAACGGCATAGTCCTGGAAACACTTTCATAAGTATCCCAACCTGATAGAAGATTATGCCCCGTCAGCGTCCAACCAGGTATACGTTGCCGATATTACTTAATATCCGTAATGTAGAAGGTGGATTTTATTATCTGAGTTTGTTGACCGACGGATACTTACGCAAAATAGTGAGTTGGGCTTTAGAAGATTCGCTGGAAATGTTGGGGCCGATAAAAGCCCTGAAGATGGCTTTGGAAGCGCTTCCTGAGGGTAACAAACCTATCCATTATTCTGACAGAGGAGTGCAGTATTGCAGCAAAGACTACACCTCTATATTGCGTAGGAACAAATGTTTGATCAGCATGACTGAAAATGGCGATCCAAGAGAGAATGCAATAACCGAACGTGTAAATGGCATATTAAAAGAAGAATGGTTGAATAGAGAACTGATTACTACGTTGAATCAGGCTCGCGATGTTGTAAAAAGAATTATCGATATTAATAATAATCAACGACTTTATGGCAGCGTAGAGATGTGGAAGCCCATTTAAGAAATGGACCTTTAAAAAGAAAATGGAAAACTGTTTACAAGCAAAAGCAAACGATGCTACCATCAGACGGATAAAAATGGTATATTTGCAGGTAACGAAAATAAAACAGGATGCGCTCGTCGGGACAGGTTGCCCTGCCCCTTGCCGCTTGGGCGTTCCCCGGCCGATGAGTTTTGCAGTGAAAAGCTCTCTGTCCTACAGTGAAACAGGATAAGGTAACCTATTTTAGGATTCAGAGAGGTTTGTCCGTTTTTTTACATTTGTAGACAACCTATAACAGGATTTTTTAATACACAGTCAACCTATTTCTCGACGAGACAGCCTACTACATAAACAAAGAGGATGCGCTATAATTTTTACACACCCTCAGGCACCGTTAATATTTGAGAGATGCTATTTTTACGTTTTTAATTTCAGTTTGTTTTGAGCGGAGAAGTAATTTTTTTACTTTCAAACCCGGACGGAAAGATATCATGGTACGTTGGCCTGCAATTTCCGTATCTATTTGTGAACCACCAAATTTATCTTCATATTTGATAATCATACGAACCATGAATGGTTTGTCGGTATCGATCAGATTCTCAATAGCATAGTTGCGTGCATGGTTTGGATAACCTCCTTCATGCAATGTTTTTTCTGCTTCTGCGAATTTCTGCAGATTTCCTTTTGCATACTGTGCTTTCTTTGCTATGGGACTAACCTGAATTTCACAAGCGTGATCGTTTTCGTCGGCACCGAGAAGTAAAGCTCCGAGTTTTCCGGACAGATCATCTCCGGGCTCAACGTCGAATGTCAACATAAATGAAGGATTTTCAACAGAAAAAGAAGATGGTTCTGTTATTTCTTTAGCCAAAGTTTTTGCCTTTCCAGTAGCTGGAATAATTTCCTCCATCCATTTTGTTCCGATACGGCCGTCAGGGTAATGGATCATCTCATGAATGTTTAATGTCCCGCCCCAGTTAACCATTGGAATCCAACCAGCCATTAGGAAGCGTCCGTCAGCTATTTCAGTGATGGCCGGTACACACATCCCGTTATAAAAATCCAGTCCTTGTTTGACAACATCCGTATATTCATCTTCACCTGCATTAGATGGTTTTGACCATAAGCCGGTAAATCCACCGATTACATAATCAAAATTTCCCCAGCGGAAAAAGAATGTGCAGTCACCTCCCGGAGGAAATCCGGGATTGACAGACCACCAACCACCATCGATTGAGCCAGACTCCCAGGTGCCTTTGGCTCCATAGTTGGCCAACATGCGTAAACGTCCTTCTGGATCGGTATATACACTCGGGTTTTCGCATGGGTGGAATAATATATGTGTCTTTTTGAAATTACTTATACCATCCTGACTGATAGAGTAAGTCGAACCAGCAGGAAATCCGGGCATCGTATCGTAATGGAAGGAGCCTGTTGCACCATGTTCATTATAGTAATCCCATAACTGTGGTAAGGTTGTCTTTTCTTTGGGATAAATACGAGTCGTATGAAGTCCGTAGCTGATACAAAGTTTATCGTTAAAAACAAAAGGCGTACCTGTACCTAATGTTTCCCATTGTTCTTCAATAGGGGTAGCTGCATCGTGTTCAGTCCATGTCTTGAAGTCAGTTGTTGAGATATGCTCGAAATAATGGGCTCCTCGGCCGAATTTGCTGGCATGTCCGCGTCTGTCATACAAATAAAATACATGATAACGTCCCTGATAGAAGAAAGTTGCTACATCACCTACCCAGGTATTATGCCCTTCAGGTGTCCAGTATTGGATTTCCGGTGAAGTGCGTGGTGTATCTAAATTTGTTTTTTGAGGTTCAATTCCCGGAAAATATATTTCAGCTTTCGAAACAATAGAAGGATCTATTTCCCAGGTTGTTTGTTATCCCCATTGTGGATAACCCAAAGGGAAGTCATTATCCAGGAGTTCATTATCGACATACATAGTCCATCGAACTCCTGAAAAATGAAGGACAATTTCATGTCCTCCCTCAGGCTTATCCAACATTGCCAACGGAATACCGACTGGCATATAGCGGGCTTCTTCCGGTTGAACCGGTAGATGGAGCAGGAGGGAAGCCTCCAATACAGGTACGGAACCGTCTGCCATAGGGTAGGCCGGGTAATTTTGTTGTTTGCGGTCTTCCGGATCGTTTTGATATGTATTTAATTCCAATACCCCCGGAATGGTTAGTAACGATTTTTTTGAAGTGACTTTTGTCAGGTTGACTTGTAGTTTAATAGTGAAACTACTTCTGTCTCCCGGTGATACAAAGTTATTTTTTGTATTCTGCTGCGTGAGAATATTTAATGGGGCATCCTGAGTTGTAAAATTCCAGGGGGAAGAGCGGAGTTCGAGTTGAACCGGCTTTTGTGTCTCGGTACAGCCGATAATACTACTAATAATGAGTATGATTACGGTAAACGAAGTAATAAATTTAGTATTCATTTTTCCAGAAATTTGAGTGTAACAATTATCTGTCACAATCTTTTAAGAGACTGTGACTGTTAGAATTTAATAATTTGTAAACTCTGATGCCTGATGTAAGTCAAAAGGATCAGAATGTAATTTGTATAATATTAGAGAAATTGACTGGATTCACGAATCACTATTTCTCCTGTCAGGTTTGCTGTAATGGGAATATGGTTGTTATCTTTTAATCTCCGCATCAACAACTCGATACTGATGTTAGCAATCTCCACACACGGTTGCCTGTAAGATGTCAATGAATGTTTGAGATGCTTGGAATATTTCATATCATCATACGCGCACATCAGAATATCCGAAGATATTTTGATGCCTAAAGCATCCAAAGAAGACATGAGCACTGCCGCTGTGGAATCATTGGCACATACAATACCTGTTTTCCCAGGAACTATCTCCATTTGTTTGACAAAGTCCAGATCTTCCGGATTTCCACAGAAAATATTATCCTCCGTAAACGAATACTGATGTTTAAGGACTGTTTCACGAACACCGGAAAGGCGTAAGTCTACAGAACTGGCCGAATCAGGACGATAGAAAAAATGAAGTTTGTTGCAGCCTTGATCGATCAGATGTTTTGCCATGATACATCCGGCACTGAAATTATCCAGGCATACCACATCGAATTCACTTCGTTCCGGAAAAGTCAGAATATCCCTGTCAATAAGAACTAATGGTATATTGGCTTCCCGTATAGCTGCACAGATTTTTAAATTCAGGTTGTATGCATCCGGTACTCTTTCCAGCGGGGAAAAGAAAATACCATCGACCTTTTTATTTATGTAACTTTCACAGCACGTTTCAATAAGTGTTTTTCTGATTTCCGCACTGCTTGCTGTTGCACCTTCCCAAAGGCAATTGAATCTACCTATTTCGGATTGCCTCAAGAGTTGGTCATTAATAATGGAAAATATTTCCGACTCACCTGCTCCGGGTAAAAGTAAGCCAAATGTATAGGTTGTATTTTTACATTGGTATATAACGACCGTACCAAGTCCTTTCGTCTTTTTTATAAAACCTTCTTCCTGTAACTGGTTATATACTTTAGCAATAGTTGGTCTGGAAACAGAATATTTTTGAGCGAGCGTTTGCTCTGTAGGTAACATAGACCCCGGAGGAAAAGCTTCTTTTAGTATCTGATCTTTTAATGTATTGTAAATAACCTTGTAGCTTATTTTAGATTCCATAAAGGTGATTTTAAAGTGATGTGCAAATGTAATTATTATTTGCAAATAGTTTGCATTTGTAGGAGGTAAATGTGATATTTTTTTTCTGTGAATAGATTCGGAATGTAAATATAAACCTTGGTAGATGTAAGTTATTCTTCTTGAAATGTTAAAGTGCAACGTGTTGATGTTTACATTTAATGAATGTAATGTTTGTATGTTTTAAAATACTTTACTTGAAGATTTGTTGGTGTTTATGCTTTGATATATATATGTTGTGTTGTTTGTGACTTCTGCTTTGGCCTACTGCTTTATATTTCTGTTTACTCTTTTTAAAGTATTGTATACGAGGGTAAATGTAATAAATATGATAAATTAAAATACGCTAAAATGTAAATTGTTCTTTGTTTATTATGATCTGATCTCTATATTTGCAACGGGAGACAAGGGATGTTTTGTTAGCTAAATGTAATATGACTATCATACTGCTTTGTTATTTACTTTATAACTAATGTATAAAAATTAAATCATACTCAAATGAAAAAAGGACTTTTAGCAACTTTTCTATTAGTTACGATATCTTCTTTTGCACAGGTTGTAAAAGATTATAATCCGGCCATTCAGCGTACTACCCATATGCAATATTTTAAACCGGTAGAAGAACATCTGTTTTCCGGTGATTGTATGCCTTATTATCATAATGGAACATTCTATTTGTACTGGCTGCTGGACGAAGGGCATCATGCAGGTCTTGGTGGTTTGGGAGGTCATCAGTGGGCATTGAGCACTACAACTGATTTGATAAACTGGAAACACTATCCGGTTGCTTTAGGTATTGAAAACGAGGAATGGGAAAAGTCTATCTGTACAGGATCGGTAATTGCGGAAGGTGATAAATTCTATGCATTTTATGCAACGCGTGTGAAGGAAAACGAGAGAGTACATGAACAACTGAGTTATGCAATAAGTACGGATGGCGGATATACTTACCAAAAGCAGGAACCCAATCCATTCTATTATGCTCCAGAAGAATGTATAAGCCGCGATTTTAGAGACCCGAAAGTCTTTAAGGATGAAAATGGTCTTTTCCATTTGTTCATTCCCGGTAATTTGAAAGAGCCCTCTTTAGACGGTTTTGGAGGATATCTGGTGCATCTTACTTCAACTGACCTGAAAAACTGGAAGGAAGTGGAATCTCCGTTGAAAGGACAACGCGGAACTCCCGAATGTGCGGATTATTTTAAGTGGAACGATTGGTATTATTTATTATACAGTATTGGTGGTCACACCTATTATCTGATGTCCAAAGATACGTATGGCCCCTGGATATATCCAGAATCACAGGCTTTGATTGAGTATTTCGGGAGTGTCTATAAAACAGCCGGTTTTAAAGACAGACGCCGTATTGCAGTGGCCTATTCTCCCTGCCGTAAGGATGATAAAGATAACGGAGATAGGATTTGGGGTGGAACTATTTTACTTCGGGAAGTATATCAGGAGCCGGATGGAACCTTGGCAACCAAATTCTTAAAAGAAGTTTTACCGGCTATGCATCCGATAGCGACTCCTGCCATACAAATATCTTCACCTGCAAATATTGTTTCCGTATCCAATGGAAACATAACAATGAATGCTTCGGGCGATATCGGCGTAGCTTCTCTTCCTGAGCTTCCGGATAATTACCGCATTTCGATGAAGATAGAACCTAAAGGGAATTATGAAGAGTTAGGTTTGTTTTTGCGTGCAACAGACGGTCGGAAGAATGGTTACCGTTTGGAGCTAAATCCGGACAATCAAACAGTTTTAATGCATAACACATCCATTCATGGTGTAAAAGGATTGGATGAACCTATCTTGCTTGATGTGATTGTGAACGGAGAGTTTTTTGATGTGTCTATAAATAACAAACGATGTGTGCTTAATCGTTTGCCAGAGCAAAAGGGGAAAAACCTCTTCTTCTATGTAAAAAACGGTAATGCCGTTATCCGTGATATACAAATTCAGGAAATTAAAAATTAGTGTTTATGGTTTTAAATTAGAAACTTCTATTTCTTTCCATTAGGGTTTTAGACCCGGAAAACTTATTTGAATATAATGTGTGAATCATCCGGATTATCCGGTTGACAGGGGCCCTTTTGTCTTTAATAAGGTGAGTTTTTGATTGGATATTTTTCTGTCAGGGGAAATAATAGCCAGGTTTGGTAAATGTAAATGAGTGACAAATTTATATATATATGAAGAATTTGAATAGTGGATGAATCTGATTTAGGAAAGTATGATAAATACTTTGAGAGCAAAGTGAAAAGGCGAATATTAAAGAGCACCTTAAGTTTAATAACAATTAAAAATCTATTTCATGAATCAAACAACATTTCGTGTGAAAAAAGCAATGTGTTATCTGACACTTGTGTTTTCCCTGTGTGCTATTACCGGACATGCATCTACCGTGGATAAGGTAGGTACTGTCAATCAGCAGAAAATAGTTGCGACAGGTACTGTTTTAGATGAGACCGGTGAGCCTATGCCGGGCGTTTCTATTGTTGAAAAAGATGGAGATCGTAATGGGACCATAACGGATGCCAACGGACGTTTTTCATTAAATGTCGGAAGCCAAGGCACGTTAGTTTTGAGCTTTATCGGATATAAGACGAAGGAAATCCCAATCTCGACAGCGAAAGATATAACTATCAGATTGGTAGAAGACGCACAGAATCTGGATGAGGTAGTTGTGACAGGTTATACCAGCCAGCGCAAAGCGGATTTGACCGGTTCCGTGTCTGTTGTCAAAGTAGACCAGATTCGTTCAAATATCGCGGGTAATGCTATGCGTGCCATTCAGGGAAAAGTAGCTGGTATGGCTATCTCTACTAATGGATCTCCCGATTCCAAGGCAACTATCCGTATACGTGGAGAAGGTACTTTAAACAACAACGACCCGTTGTATATTATCGACGGAACACCTACAACCCGTTCCATGGAAGAACTGTCCTCGATGGATATTGAATCGATCCAGGTGTTGAAAGATGCTTCTTCTGCTTCTATCTATGGTTCGCGTGCTGCCAATGGGGTTATTATTATTACGACCCGGAAAGGTAAGAAAGGCACAACAGTCGATTTTAAGGCTTCCTATACAGTGGCAAGCAGTAAGAAGCCTTATGAACTGATGAATACCGAACAGCGCGGTATCGCTCAATACTGGGCGATCAAAAACGATAATTCGCAAGCCGATCCTAACCAGGTAGGTATCGGATATGTGAATGGTTATGGTGGTTTGTATCAATACCAGGATCATCAGGACTCGAACGGAAATTGGATTTTGGATAATGTTTCCTGGAGAGAGTATCTGGATCCGGTCGAAAAGACTATGCGTTCGGCAGATACGGATTGGCAAAAAGAAATTTTACGTACGGGACAGATCCAGCAATATAATGTCACTTTATCGTCTGGTACAGATAGCGGAAATGCTCTTTTGGCTCTTGACTACTATGATAACAAAGGTACGATAAAAGGAAGTTATTTTAATCGTTTCAATGCCCGTGTAAATACCGATTACAGTTGGTTGGATGGACGTGTGAAAGTCGGAGAGAATTTTACTGTATCCAAATGGAGGAGCAGTTCGAATGTTGGGGACGGCAACCTGGGTGGTTGTAAATCCCTGATGTCTATTGTTCCTGTTCATACGGTCGATGGTATTGGTTGGGGTGGCCCTATAGGTGGTATGAGTGACCGTCAGAATCCTGTCCGCTTAATTGAGGATAATGACCAGAACTATCAGGATAACCTGCGTTTATTCGGGAATGCCTTTATCAGTATTGAGATATTGAAGGGATTGACTTTCCGTTCTTCTTTTGGAGCAGATTTTGTCGGTTACTGGAGAAGAGAAATGAATCTGACTTATAGCTCAGGTTTTATGAGCGAAAACCGGAACAAGCTAACCCAGACGTCAGACTATAATTTCGACTGGAATAACAGTAATATTTTGCAATATGTCTTTGATATAAATAAGCATGGTTTTGATATTATGCTGGGGCAGGAAACAGTAGACCATAGCTATCAGAAACACTGGGGAAGCAGACGTGTATTTGCTTTGGAAACACCGGACTATATGCAATTGGGTGCAGGTGAAGAAGACCGGGATAACGGAGGTTCTTCCAGTTATAATACGCTGATATCCTGGTTTGGTAAACTCAACTATAATTATGGAAACCGTTACCTTGCTTCAGTTACTCTCCGCCGGGACGCTTCTTCTGTATTCGGAGCGAATAACCGTTGGGCTACATTCCCTGCATTCTCTTTGGGATGGGTATTGAATAATGAAGCATTTCTGAAAGAAGCATTATCCAATTTCTCTATTTTGAAACTTCGTTACGGCTGGGGACAAAACGGTAACTCACGTATAGATGACTATGCCGCTTATCTGATGTACGAGGCTCTCTACGACCATTATGCGGAAGATTGGAACTGGGGAACGGCTTATGACTTTACAGGGCAAGGCGGAAATAATCTACCTTCAGGTTTTCGCAGAACTCAAAGAGACAATCCTAACCTGAAATGGGAAACAACCGCACAGCATAACTTTGGATTGGATTTTGGTTTCTTTGATTCTAAGTTCGGAGGATCGTTTGATTACTATATAAAAAAGACATCCGATATCCTGATGAAGCCGGGTACTGTAGCCACTTTAGGTGAAGGAGCCCAGATGTGGTTGAATGGTGCTGATATTGATAACAAGGGGTTTGAATTAACCTTGAATTATACCGATAAATTTGGTGATGTAGGCTTTGACGTAAGTGGAGTATTCTCACATAATAAGCAGAAAATAATCCATGTTCCCGATGAAGTAATAAACAATTTTGCCGGTAACGGTACAGACCAGAATATTCTTGGCCGTCCCAAGTCTTCTATGTATGGTTATATCGCTGACGGACTTTTCCAGTCTCAGGCTGAAGTCGATGCACATGCTACGCAGGTAGGTGCTGCTCCCGGCCGTATTCGATACAAGGATATCAATAAAGACGGAAAGATCGATAGTGAAGACAGAACATGGTTAGGAGACCAGAATCCGGCCCTTGAATATGGTGTTAACATTGCCTTAAACTGGAAAAACTTCGATTTCTCTGTATTCTTCAATGGAGTATTTGGAAAAAAACTGGATGTCAGCGGATGGAAGTCATGGACTGATATCTATGCATTAAGTACTTCCGGTGAGAATTATGGAACACGCATGTTGGATGCCTGGACTCCGACGAATACCGGTTCTACCATCCCGGCGATGTCAATTAATAACTATAATGACGAAGGACGTTTTTCTACCTATTATGTGGAAAGTGGTTCTTATATGAAAATCCGGAATATTGAATTAGGATATACTATACCCAAGAATGTGCTGGCAAAAGTGAGAATGAGCAGGGCGAGACTTTCATTGAGAGCCGATAATGTGCTCACCTTGAAGAAAACCTGGGGTGACAATGCCTATACCGGCCTTGATCCTGAAACTCCCGGTAATGGTTATCCGTTACCATTCTCTATGACGTTCGGGGTAAATGTTTCTTTTTAATAACTTCTAAAATATAATGAAATATGAAAGCGATAACAATAGCCATTTTCGGTTTATCTCTACTCTTCTGTACCTCATGTGATTCCATGCTCGATACGAAGCCACAGGGAGTTGTATCCGATGAAGATTTAAATACACCTGAAAGAGTTGAGCAGATGGTGAATGCGGCTTATTCTTTTTGCGGACAAAACCATTTCAATAAACAGATGGGTATGCCCTATGAAGAAGGATCTGTTCGTGGTGGGGAAGCGTATAAAGGAGGTTCCGGTACAAATGACAATGCGGAAAGAAACCGCTGGGAAACATTCACATATATGCAGGCAACCAATGTGGGAGACCTGGATAACCTCTGGTGGGTTCATTATGTAGCGATAGGCAGGATCCATGATGCTTTGAGAAGAGTAAAAGCCTTGACGCCGGAAGAATATCCATTAAAAGACCAGCGGATCGCAGAGTTGCGTTTCTTACGGGCGCATATCTACATGTACATGAAGCAATGTTTCAAATTCTTCCCTTATATCGATGAGGATACTCCACAGGATATGTATGACAAAGTAAGCAACGATGAATTGACCGATCAGGAACTTTGGGGTAAATTGATAGAGGATCTTCGTTACGGAGTGAGTACTTTACCTGAAAAACAGGATGAAGTAGGACGCCCGAATAAATTCGCCGCAAAGGCTTATTTGGCGAAAGTATTGATTTTTGCCGCTTATGAACAGGATGATAAGCACAATGTAGTGAATATTAATCGTGAGAAACTAACGGAAGTAGCAAGTCTATGTAAAGATATCATAGATAACTCCGGTAAGAGTTTGGCATCTGATTTTGCGGAAAACTTCTTGTGTGAGTTCGAAAATGGTCCCGAGTCTATATGGGCAATCCAATATACAGCAGATACTCCTCAGGGACGATTGAATTCCTGGTTGGTGTCTCCCGTTAATTCGGACTATGGCTGTTGCGGATTCCTGCAACCATCTGTGAATATGATGAACCGGTATAAAACAGTGAACGGAGTGCCCGATTTCGAAAAGTTCAACAATGGTGAAACACTGGATAATAAAGAAGCTTTTGCAAAGATACCGATGGATCCACGTTTAATGCATACGGCTTGTGTTCCGGGGATGCCCTGGAAATACGAACCTTCTTATGTGATGCAGGAGAATTGGACACGTACGCCTGAGGTTTATGGTTATTCCATGAGTCAGAAACTACTTGTTTTACCGACATGCGATTGCTTTAAAAAGACTAACCCGTTTATGGGAGCAGGCTTGAACTGGGATGTGCTTCGTTTGGATGAAGTGATGCTGTGGAGAGCGGAAGCGCTGATTCAATTAGGAGAAGGAATGGACGAGGCTTTAAACCTGATCAATCAGATCCGTATGCGTGCTGCTGCAAGTACAGGCAGATTGAAGTTTGAAGATGGGACTCCTACCGGTAAATTTGATGTTCAACCTTATCGACCGGGAGTGAATTGCCCGGCATGGACAAAAGACTTTGCGATGCAGGCTCTTCGCTGGGAGCGTCACCTTGAATTCTCAACAGAGGGTAAATGGTTCTTTGATCTTGTACGCTGGGGTATTGCCGCAGAATACATGAACGAATATTTTGAAGTGGAAAAAACACGCCGTTCTTATTTGAAGGATGCGAAGTTTACAAAGAACCGGGATGAATATTTCCCGATCCCTCAGGTACAGATCAGTTATGTGAAAGGATTATACAAGCAGAATACCGGATGGTAATATACCCGGTGATTGGAGGAGCTGTGCTCAGTATCCTGAGTATGGCTCCTTTCTGCAAATCGAGCCTGTACGCCTGAAAGGTTGAAACAAAATATTAAATATCTATAGAAATAGAAGTTATATGAATAGATTGCTTACATGGGGATTTATAGTGATGTTGTTAGCCACATCCTGCCGTTCGGAAAGTGTTTTCGACGATGCTGTCGCCGTATGGTTATTCTCCGACCTGAATGATCAGGTAGGAGAAAACAGCATGTTGAAATCTCATGGTGAAGTTCCGGTTGTGAACCTGAAAGGGAATAAAGCGGCGCAGTTTGACGGCACTGCATGGCTGGATGCCGGCCAGGGAGCAGGTAACGAGCTGAATCTGACAGGGAAAGAGGTGACGCTTTATGCCCGCGTGAAGGCATCTGTCGTAAATGGATATTCTCCGGTTATCACCAAGGCAGGCAACGATCAAAACCTGGCCTATAGCATTGCCCTTAATCCGATAGATAAAGATATTTACATTGAAGTAAAAATGGGTAGCGACGAAATTGCCGGAACTCATTTATTAAAATATAAATTACCGGAAGACGAAATAAATGGCTGGCAGGACATTCTTTTTCGTTTTAACGGAAAAACATCCGAATTGTATGTGAACGGAATATTACGGGATGACGAAGTTACCGTCGGACAGATACGTGATTGGAACTGTCGTCCGCTACTTATCGGCGCACAGTATAAACAATCTGACGGATACGCGGGTGTTGCAGACAATGAAGTGGAAGCTACTTTTAAAGGGTTGATCAATATTGTTGCATTATGGGATAAGTGGTTGCCAGACCCGGAAGTCATGGCATTGTCTAATGTAACGATACTGAAAGACGGCCGGCCGGAATACTACAAAGAAAAATATCGCCCCAAATTCCATTTCTCTGCTAAAAAGAACTGGTTGAATGATCCGAACGGCTTGGTCTTTTACGACGGCGTTTATCATTTGTTTTTCCAGTATATGCCTCCGCATCGTCCGGGAGCGTACAAAGATTGGGGACATGCAATCAGTAAAGACCTGGTACATTGGGAGCAGATAACAGAGCATATCACACCTCATAAAGTGTGGTCGGGGTGTTGGTCGGGATCGGCAGTGGTCGATGTGGACAATGTTGCAGGTTTCCAGACAGGAGATAAAAAAACAATTATTGCTTTTATCACAAATGGTGGGCATCCGGATGCCGGCCTGGGCCCTTTATGCACGCAATGTATCGCTTACAGTAATGATGGTGGGATGACCTTTACCTATTATGATCAGAATCCGGTGATCCGGCATATTAAATATGCCAACCGTGATCCGAAAGTGGTTTGGGATGAAGAATCACAACAATGGATCATGTCTTTGTTCATGGATGAGGGATATGAATTTGCCCTGTTCGGTTCGAAAGATCTGAAAGAATGGAAATACCTGAGTACTTCTTCCATTGAGGGAGTAAGAGAATGTCCCGGGTTTGAAGCCCTGCCGGTTGACGGTGATCCGGGCAATAAGAAATGGTTGTTTTTTGGAGCCAATGGCGACTATGTGATCGGTTCCTTTGACGGTAAAAATTTTAAGGCCGAAACAAAAGTGTTACGGGGTGATTACGGTACCAATTATTATGCAGCGCAGACATGGAACAATGTGCCTGACGGCAGATGTATTACCATCGCCTGGATGCCAACTCTAAAATATCCGGGAATGCCTTTTGAGCAACAGATGAATTTCCCGACTGAAATGACTTTACGAACGACTTCTACCGGATTGAAAGCTTTCCGTATGCCTGTCCGGGAAATACAAAACCTCTATGATAAAGAATATACATGGGAAAATCAAACGATAAACGGTGAAGAAAAGCTGGATAAGCTGAATGATGACCTTTATGACATGGAATTCGAATTTGATGTAACCCGGTCGTCTTTCTTCGAAATAGCATTACGCAATGTGACGGTGACATACGATGCCGTTAAGAAAACGCTCTCCTGCGGTGGAAGTCCCATGCGCAACGGTATTATTCCCGACAACTGGGTTTCCGGAAATAAATCGGAAATCAATGATACGAACAATCTGGGAAGAGCATTCTTTCCTGCCCGGGACGGTAAGATCCGTCTGCGTATTTTATTAGACCGTAATTCGGTGGAGATATTTGGCAATGACGGCGAAGTCGTGATGAGCTCCTGCTTTATGCCGGAAGATAATAATAAAACGTATGCGATCCGTTCTCAAGGGTCACTTCTGGTGGTGAAAGCCAAAGTCTATTCTTTAAAATCGGCCTGGAATATTTAAATGCGATAGTAAAATGAAACAGTTTGCTTTTTTGATTATAGGAATAATAACCGGACTTCTGTCCTCTTGCGGAGAGGGAAACGTTTCTGACGGTGAGGAGATACATTTTTCACGGGGACAGAACTGGACGGGAGAACCGGCCGGTTTGGTGTATCATAACGGAAAATACCATCTGTTTTATCAATGTAACCCGTCGGATGTCGTTTCTGGGAATATCAGTTGGGGGCATGCCGTCAGTACAGACCTGATCCGTTGGGAGGAGTACCCGATCGCAATAGCGGCAGATGAGAACGGCCAGGTTTATTCCGGCAGTGTCATTGTCGACAAGGATAATACTTCCGGATTAGGCGCTGCGGATCACCCGGTCTTTATTGCCTACTACACCCGTTATAAACCGGAACAAGGTACAGACAGCAATTCCTCTCCCTATTCGGTTGGAACGGCATACAGCAGAGACGAAGGGATGACCTGGACGGATATTGCTATGGAGTGGGAAGATGGTTCCGATAATAAGCGTTACCCCAATGTCTGCTGGAATAAACAAATAGATGCATGGGTAATGACTGTTTCTACAGGGCGTACAATCCGGTTTTATTTTTCGCCGGATGCTATCCACTGGAAAAGCCTGAATGAGTTCGGCGGGGAGATGGAGATAACGGGAAGCTGGGAAAACTCAACGCTTAGCCCGCTGAAGATAGAGGGCTCGGATGATACGAAGTGGGTATTATTTATCAATGTAAACGAAGGAGTGTCGGATGGGGCACCGGGCACACGCTATTTTATTGGCGATTTCAATAACTCCGGTTTTCATATGACACAATCGAAAGACCTCTGGGTCGATTATGGGAAAGATAATTATGGCGGCATCTTATGTAATAATCTGCCGGATGACCGTACTGTTATGATCAGTTGGATGAATTGTTGGCTATATGCCAACCTGACTCCACAAGCCGGGAAGCGTGGAAGTATGACATTCCCCCGGGAATTGACGTTGGCTTATGAAGAAAATAATTACATGCTTTGTTCAAAACCGGTGCGTGAACTGACCGGTTTATACGGTAAAATCCGAAAACATGAAAACACGGAAATAGCAGGCGTTCAAACCATTTTCAATAAAAAATCGGTACCGAAATCTCCTTTTGTTATTCATTTGGTATTTGATACTTCCGACCGTTATGCAATGTGGCATCCCCGCGAATATGGCATCCGTTTGAGGACATTAACCGGTGGAGAATTGACTCTGGCTTATCGTGCTGAGATGAATTATTACTATATGGATCGTTCCCGGTTGTCGGTTACCTCTTTTTCAGACGATTATGCAAGCCGGTTAGGAGCGGCTTATCGGGTAAATCCTCCGGTCGATGAATGGTATATCCTTCTTGATCAGGGTTCGGCTGAATGGTTTGCGGGGGATAATAAGGTCGCTATGACTTCGCTCTGTTTTACTGGCGATCCCATAGAAGCTATTGATTGTTATACAGAGTCGGGCCATATTACTTTGAGAGATGCCTCTTTGATAAGTATAGAAAACAAATAAATAAACAAATATCATGAAAAACGAGAATGTCATAGCAAAAATTATCCCGGTGATGCTGGTCTTTTTTACGATGGGTTTTATAGATCTTATCGGGATAGCAACGAATTATGTGAAGAGTGATTTCAATCTTTCCGATACGGCAGCCAACGCCTTTTCGGTGATGGTATTTCTGTGGTTCCTGATTTTTTCTGTCCCTACGGGAATACTAATGAATAAAATCGGTCGGAAAAAGACAGTGCTGCTGAGTCTGATTGTCACTTTTATTGCTTTATGTATACCTTTTATTGTTTACAGCAGCCTCTCTATGCTGTTGTGCTTTTCGCTCCTGGGATTGGGAAACACGCTGATGCAGGTGTCGCTTAATCCTTTACTGACCAATATCGTAAGCGGGAATAAACTGCCGAGTTATCTGACATTGGGGCAATTTGTGAAGGCTATAGCATCTTTTATTGCCCCGATCATTGCAGCACAGGCATTGATTTTTTATGGAAACTGGAAATTGCTTTTCCCGATCTTTGCTGTTGTAACCCTGATAGCGATCTTCTATCTTTATTTTACAGAGATTAAAGAACCTGCCATCGAAGGTAAACCTTCCTCTTTTAAAGAATGTATCGGAATGCTAGGTGACAGGATTATTCTGATACTGTTCTTTGGTATATTGGTTCATGTCGGAATCGATGTCGGGGTGAATATTACAACACCAAAACTATTGATTGAACGAACCGGTATGGAGCTTGCCGAAGCTGGTTATGCAACCAGTTTATATTTTTTATTCCGAACTTGCGGATGTTTTGCCGGTACTTTCATCCTGGCCAGGTTCTCCCCGCGAAATTTCTTTATCATTAGCGTCTGTCTGATGCTTGCAGGTATACTCGGCCTTTACTTCAGTTTTAATATGGTGACAATTTATATCTGTGTAGCATTTATCGGATTAGGGAACTCGAATGTATTTCCGGTCATTTTTTCACGAGCCTTGATGTATATGCCTGCACGCAACAATGAGATTTCCGGGCTGATGATTATGGGGATAGCCGGAGGTGCTGTTTTCCCTTTGTTGATGGGACTAGCTTCCGATAATCTCGGTGGGCAGGTCGGAGCAGTTGTTGTGTTAACAGTTTGTGTAGTTTACCTGATATTTCTTATGTTGAAGTTTAAATCGATACATGAAGATATATAATCCTGTTGAAATATAGATATTGGGCGAACATTCGTATCAAATACGTAACTTTGCAGTTAATTAATTGTATTACAAAATTCTATAATGAAATGTAAAGGCAGGATTTTCCGGAATATAAATTAAATGATCAGTAATTAAAGAAGTAATATATGTGTTTTATTGGAATAGACATCGGAACCAGTTCTATCAGTAGTGTAGCTTATGATCTGGAAAATAACAAAATAGAATCGGTCACAATAACCAACGACTCAACGATTGTCTCAAAGGTTCTTTGGGAGAAAATCCAATCTCCGGACAGAATCATCGAGATCGTGGAAGGAATAATGGAAGATTTCATTTCCCGTTATCCGAATATTAAAGGAATTGGTGTCACAGGACAAATGCATGGAATGCTTTATTTGAATGAACAAGGCGAAGCTGTCAGTCCACTTTATACCTGGCAGGATGGAAGAGGCAATCGGTTATATCGTGATAATAAGACGTATGCAGCCTATCTGTCGGATGAAACAGGCTATGCGCTGGCAACAGGTTTCGGGCTGGTGACTCATTTCTATAACCAGGTTAATGGATTGGTTCCTAGCGAAGCGAAACAGCTATGTACGATCATGGACTATGTTGTTATGAAGTTATCCGGACGGAAAACACCTCTTACTGATTACTCGAACGGAGCAAGCATCGGCTTTTTCGATATGGAAAATCTGCGGTTTGATCATGTCGCTCTGGAAAAAGCAGGCATTGATCTTTCTATCTTGCCAGAGTTGGCCGAATCTGCTACCTGTTGTGGTTATAGCCAGCTGCAGATTCCCGTATATTCCGCGATAGGAGACAATCAAGCAGCTTTCCTCGGATCGGTAAAGGATATCCACCATTCTATTCATATAACAGTGGGAACTAGTAGCCAGATCTCTGTCTATTCTGATAAGTATATTAAAATTCCGGAACTGGATACAAGACCTTTTCCTGGTGGTGGATACATATTGGTAGGGGCTGCTCTTTGTGGCGGTCAGGCATTTGTTATGTTGAAAAACTTTTTTAAGCAGACTCTACAGACTTTTTTGCCTGCATTATCGGAGGATTACCATTTCGACCAGATAAAGTTACTCGACGCTTTTGATTTTTACAAGGTGATGACTTCCGTTTCTTATAAAGAGGATACCAGTGACCTTCCTGTTGTTAAAACCTTATTTGACGGAACCCGTTTTGCTCCATCGAAACGTGGTCATATAGACAATATATCTCTTTCTAATTTTACCCCGGAGAATTTGATATTAGGCTTTCTGAAAGGAATCAGTCGTGAACTGTACGATTTCTATCAGAGTTTGCCTGAAAATATTCGTAATGGGAAAGATGTGATCGTAGGTTCCGGGAATGCCCTTAAAAGAAATCCGCTCCTATGTCAGGCTTTTGAAGAATTATTCGGCTGTAAATTGTCTTTTTCTTTGTATCAGGAAGAAGCAGCTTTCGGTGCTTGCTTGAGTGCTGCTAAAAGTGTAGGGTCTTGTTCTCATTTGTAGATTGTAAATGGTTTTCTTCTTGAGAGGAACTAAAATGTATTAAAGTTTGGCGATAAACCTGTAATCTTCCTGTGGGTTGGAAATAGAGAGGCCAAGCTAGCGGATCGGATGGGTTTCGTAATCCACCTCTTTCAGCAATTGCTTGGCAAGGGGGAGGATTTCTTTCAGGGTAGTCAGTTTGTGGGGCTGTGTGACGCTTTTGGTCTTGAGGGTGAAATCGTGGAACTTAATCTTCAATGTCAGGGTGTTCCCTTTGAAGCCTGTTCGCAGCAGGCGTCCGATCAGTTCGGTGGCTGCATGATAAAGCTCGATGATGACAGAAGAGGTACGGGAGATATCCTTTTCTAGTGTATGTTCGCATCCTACGGATTTACGGATACGGACTGCTTCGACCGGGCGAAGGTCTATTCCTCGGGCACATTCGTAATACAGACAGCCTGCTTTACCGAACTGGCGGCTCAGCATTTCCAGCGAACAGTCCCGTAATTCGGCACCGTTATGAATGCCTAATGTGTGCATCTTCTTGGCAGTGACCGGGCCCACGCCCCAGAATGACTCAATGGGTAGTCGGGCGATAAAGTCGAGTGCCTGGGCCGGATGGATGGTGCAAAGGCCGTCCGGCTTACGGTAATCGGAGGCGATTTTAGCCAGGAATTTATTGTAGGAAATGCCGGCAGAGGCGACCAGATGCAGTTCTTGCCTTATCCGTTGCTTGATTTCTTTGGCAATGTCGACAGCCAGGGGGATTTGCTTTTTATTTTCCGTCACATCGAGGAAGGCTTCATCCAGCGAAAGCGATTCGATGATATCCGTATACTCATGGAAAATCTCGTGGATTTGTGAAGATACTTCTTTATATACGCTCATTCTGCCCGGCACAAAAATCAGGTGAGGGCATAAGCGCTTGGCTTTTTATGACGACATGGCGGAACGGACGCCATATTTACGTGCCTCGTAACTGGCCGCGGCAACCACGCCACGCTCTTCCGAATAACCGACCGCCAGCGCTTTTCCCCGCAGTTCCGGATTATCCCGCTGTTCGACCGATGCATAGAATGCATCCATATCTATATGTATGATTTTACGTTCCGTATAACCTCCTTTTCCTAAACAAAGATACGTAAAAGGGTGGAGATACCGTAGGGACACAACCCTCTTTTAGCTAAATTACAGATTTTCGAGTGTCTGTCCTTGTTGTAATCTGTATTCGTTCCGTCTGATTGCTCTGCCGATGTTATCATGGGAAATAAGATAGAGATGGTATCTTCGGGTGCACATACTTTTTCTTACCCAGATTAAATGAATGCAACAGTTATGGCTATAATAAAGAGATAATCAGTAATTGAGGTAATGATGTCTGTAATTTATCTACAAAGGAAGTCTTTTTCTTCCCGTAATTTTGCAATGTAGAAACAACATAGTTAGATAATCCCTCTAAAATGAGACTGGAATTATAAAATGAATAACGAAACAATTAAATATCATGGAAATAATTAAAAACAAAGAATTCGGAGGCGAACGTCCTCTATTCGCTGCACACGACTTGCAACTGGAAAATGTAACCATTCATACAGGCGAGTCCGCACTGAAAGAATGCAGTAATATCATTGCCGTGAACTGCCGGTTTGAAGGTAAATATCCTTTCTGGCATACCAATGGCTTTATTGTAAAGAATTGTCTTTTTACGGAGGGAGCACGGGCTGCCCTATGGTATTCCCAAAATCTCCAAATGACGGATACGGTAGTAGAGGCCCCGAAGATGTTCCGTGAAATGGACGGAATCAGGTTGGAAAATGTACAACTTCCCAATGCCCTAGAAACCCTATGGCATTGCCGCAACGTGGCACTGAAAAATGTACAGATAGACAAGGCCGATTATCTATTCATGCACAGTGAGGATATCCGTATCGAGAACTATAGTCAGAATGGGAATTATTCTTTCCAGTACTGCAAAAATGTGGAAATCCGCAACGCTGTTATCAACTCGAAAGATGCATTCTGGAACACGGAAAATGTAACGGTATACGATTCTGAACTGAATGGAGAGTATCTAGGCTGGCATTCACGCAATCTTCGGCTGGTGAACTGTAAGATTTCAGGTACGCAACCGCTCTGTTATGCCCATAATCTCATTATGGAGGATTGCATAATGGGTGATGATGCCGACCTGTGTTTTGAATATAGCAGTGTGGATGCCACTATCAACAGTCCTGTTCATAGCGTGAAGAATCCGCGTGCCGGTATTATTCTGGCAGAGAGTTACGGCGAGATCATTATCGATAGAAATATAAAAGCTCCTGCCGACTGCGAACTGAAATTATGGGACAACAGAACTTGCTTCAGCGCATGAAATATGTTTTCGATAAAATAACTCCCCGGCGTGCTACCAACTCCTACAAATGGGATACGGCACACGACGATGATGTTCTGCCGATGTGGGTTGCCGATATGGATTTCCGTACGGCTCCCGCTGTGGTGGAGGCTCTGCGCAAACGGGTGGAACACGGTATCTTCGGTTACACAAAAGTGCCTCCGGCTTATTATGAGGCAATAACGGATTGGTTTGCCCGGCGGCACGGCTGGCAGATTGAAAAAGACTGGATTATTTATACTTCGGGCGTCGTACCGGCATTGTCAGCCGTTATCAAAGCACTCACCGTTCCGGGAGACTGTATCCTGGTGCAGACGCCGGTTTATAATTGTTTCTTTTCTTCCATCCGCAATAACGGTTGCGAAGTAATGGAGAATCCCCTTCTTTATATAAACGAAACGTACCGGATTGATTTCGCTGGATTGGAGCAAAAAGCTTCTGATCCGAAAGTAAAGCTGTTACTTCTTTGCAACCCCCATAATCAGGTAGGCAAAGTCTGGACCCGGCAGGAACTGACACGTATCGGTGAGATCTGTCTCCGCAACGATGTGATTGTTATAGCGGATGAGATTCATTGTGAGCTGGTTTATCCGGGACATACCTATACTCCTTTCGCTTCTATTTCGAAAGAATTCCTGATGCATTCCGTCACATGTACATCTCCAAGCAAGGCGTTCAATCTGGCAGGACTACAGATCGCCAATATTATCTCGGCAGATGAATATATGTGTATGAAAATAAACAAAGCCATCAATATCAACGAAGTTTGTGATGTGAATCCGTTCGGAGTGGAAGCACTGATGGCCGCTTACAATGACGGGGAGGAATGGCTGGAAGAATTAAAACATTATCTGGCGATGAATTACAATTATCTGAAAGCCTACTTCAATGAGTACCTCCCGGAATTCCCTGTGGTGATACTGGAAGGCACATACTTGGTATGGGTGGATTGCTCGATACTGAAACGGCGCTCGAAGGAGATAGTGGAAATACTTCTGAAAGAAGAAAAGCTTTGGGTAAATGAAGGAAGCATGTACGGTGAGGCGGGTGAAGGTTTTATCCGTCTGAATATAGCTTGCCCCCGTCAGGTGCTGATAGACGGTCTGGACCGATTAAAGAGGGGCCTTAAAGAGATAATTCTTTTGCCACACTAAAGAGTTGCCTAAATCCTTCGGACCATTTTTTATGAATCAACCAATCTTGAAAGTTCAAATCGTGATTGTGTTTTTCTAAAACATGTATGTTCAGGTTTGTTTTATTACAAACTTCGAATCGTTCCTGTAAGTCATAAACACCTTCTACCGGCACATTTGCATCTTCCTTACCATGAAAAATATGTATAGGTATATTTAGTCGTAACAATCTTGTTTTGTTCGGTTCAAGTTTAAAATGGCTTTTAAACCATTGGGGAGTTATATTAAAGTAATTACTTCTAATCCACAGCCAATCATTGTTGGTTATTCTTTTTATTAATTCTCCATGGAACGGCATGCGCATTTTTTCAATGTCATGTATATCAATGACACCGTTTTTTACTATATCCAGTGAATCAAATGGCATATTTTGGAATATATAGGTTTTATGCCGGATAACCGTTTCCTCCTCTGCTTCATATTCTTCTTTACTGATAGCTTTATCTCCATCTTTGTCGAAAACGGAGTTTGCCATTGTCATTACCCCATGTCCTTTATTTTGCCATAAGATGATATCATACATATTTTCATGGGCATATCCGTGTAGTAACAGAGCGTCTATATGCACGACTTTTCGTTCTGCAACGAGCGATGCAATAATAGTACCCTCACTCATTCCATAAAGGATAATTTTGCATGCTGTAAAGCGTTGGTCTTTTTGGAGAAAAGAAATCATAGCATCTTTCCATTTAAAATCCAAACAAAGTTGGATAATTCATTATTAATTAACTTTTATAATTTATCTTTGTATCAGGATGTTAAGAGGAAGTAGGCTCTGCTGAGGAGCAACCTACCAGCAATAAGCATCCTGACGGTACGCAGTAATGCTA